>JAGCZE010000226.1 GCA_017960415.1 Lachnospiraceae bacterium | reverse complement strand
ATTCTTTTTGGCGCAACTCAGGTTCGCAAAGAAGCCCATAAGAGATTCCTGCTCAGAATGCAGATGCTGGTCAGTTCGTTCCTTGTGGTAACAGCGTTCCTTCTGTGGCAGGAACTGGTCGAATCATCGTTTTTCTATGATTGGACACCGCGTTTTTCATCAATCTTCTCAAATACGAATTATTATACTTACTATCTGGCTGTCAGTGTTCCCTTGGCGGGAGCGTACTTCATGTATGAAAAATGTATTGTCTGGAAGATCATAGCCGCGATCGCATTTATGGGAAATACGGTTGCTCTTTCAATCAATAACTGTACCGGTGGATGGATTGGTGCAACGTTTGCGGTTATATTTATCGTCGTGGCACATTTTATCATTGAGAAAAAGTTCAATTGGCAGTCGATAGCACTTATTATTGTATTTGCTATCTGCATGTATGTTCCGGGGCATATACTCGGAACCTTTGAAGGAAATGCGCTCGAATTCGGAACGGATCTGGCCAATGTCATAACAGGCGCGGAGGGCTCGGAACACGCAGGAAGCGGACGAATACAGATATGGAAGGACACTATGGTAATAGTGAATGAGAATCCTCTGCTCGGAATAGGCTTCGAAGGAGTCGGATACTGGGGATTCAAGGGGCATCCTTCCAATATCAGGCCTCACAACGAGTTCATCCAATATGCGGTATTTCACGGATATCCGATGATGATCTGCTATTTCCTTGGATGTCTGGGAATTTTCATAAGGGCCCTGAGGAGAAAGAAGACGATGGACGGTGCAACGCTTGTCAGTCTTTCCGCAGCCTTCGGATATCTGGTAAGCTCCTTCTTTGGTCTGACGGTATTCTCTACCGCAGCATATCTGTTCATATTCCTCGGAATGGGTTATGTCAGGGAAGAGCAGGAATCAAAGGAAGAAGCTTAAAAACAAACAATTATTACACATCAAAAAAACGTCCCTGCAAAGGAAAATATTTCCGATGCAGAGACGTTTTTTTACACTAAATCAATATCCCCGTATAACCGGCTCATATTCCTCGAACAATTCGGTATACGAGTCTACCTTGTCTGAGGGAACGTAGATTACAGCGAGCTTTTCACAATAATCAAAGAGGCTGTCTCCGATAGAGGTCAGGGTTGACGGAAGAGTCAGCTCTGTCAGGGATTCACAGTCGTAGAAGCAACGGTCACCGATCGTTGTAAGGCCATCGGGAAGACGTATTGCACCAAGAGACGTACATGTCCAGAAGGCTTCACTGCCGATAGTCTTAAGTGTGGAGGGGATCACGATACTTGCAAGAGCTTCACAGTTTGAAAATGTATCATCAGGGATCGCTGTGATGCCTTCTGAAAGAACTACGGTCTCAAGTGCCTCACATCCGAAGAAAAGACCGTCGCCGAGTTCTTTTATGGTTGAGGGAAGGGTGATCGATTTCAGTGCCGTACAGTTACTGAATGCTCCGCTTGCAATGGATTCAACGCCTTCGGCAATAATGATTTCTTCAAGCCCTTCACAACCGTCAAATGCATCGATACCGATCTTTTTTACCGAAGAAGGTATTGAGATCGTTACTGCATCGGTAAAATCAGTGAAAGCATCATCATCGATCGAAGTTACGGGATAATGCTTTAACTCATAATCGACATATTCAGGTATCGTATAGCTTTCGAGTACATCATCGGTAAACAATGTGTATACGACCATGGCCTCTTCTTTTACTATGGCATAGGAAAGATTGTCGTGAAGTATGAGCGGGCAATCAACTCCGTCAATCTCGATCGTACCAATATATCCTTCAGGCGATTCGGGATCCAATTCTATGGCTTCTACTTCGCCTTCAGGGTAAGGAGTCGGAGTGGCTGCAGGCTGCTGAGCCGCATGATTCGGTGATGTCTTTCTCTTGCAGGCTGACATTGCAAAAGCGGTAGTCAGTACCAGGAGCAGGATGAGTATTTTGGTCATGGTCGTCTTTTTCATAAGTTTCTCCTTGATTTCTTTTTCATTTTCGAAAATATTGTACTATATTTTTATAATATCGGCAAATTGCTCTGATATCTTTACCGGCGTATGCCTATGACCTGAAGAAACGCCGATTGACCGATACTGTGTTATGTTCAGCCAAGCAATGCCAATATTCCCTGACCTTGAATTTTGGCGTGCGCAAGCATGGCCTGGGCAGCCTGTGCCAGAATGTCATTGAGAGAGAATGCAAGGATCTCGTCAGCCATATTGGCATCACGAATCAGTGATTCTGCAGCTTGTGTATTCTCTGAAGTATTCAGGTCTATTGATTTAGCAAATTCCATACGGTTCTGCATCGCTCCGAAATAGGATCTGATCTTGGAGATAAAGGCGATTCCGACATCAGAATCCGAAATGCAGGCATCTGCCTTATCCCTGGTAAGTGTATTGATTCCGGAAATACCTATAACCGAATTGGTAAGAGCATTCCACTTCAGTTTGATCGCCTGAGCGGTATTAGGGCCTGCCTGGATGTTCAGCTCCTTCATCGGCTCATCGGGCTGGTACATCGAGTAATGTGTCTGAGTTGAATTACCTGCGGTGTATGCTCTTTTGGAAAACGTCCTTGTAGCCTGCTTTGTTGGCGTATACCTGATATTTACGCTACTGTTCTGTGTTCCGTCTATATCAGAGCGGTCATCGTAGCGAAGCTTGATTTTCTTGTCACCGGAATCGGTTGCCAATTCTATATCCTTGTTTGAAAGATCAGTTGAAATACCGGCATCTTTCAGCTGCTGCCCACTTGCAGTGCGAAAACCCTCAATGGATTCAGGCAGTCTGTATATGGCCCCAAAGGTTGATGTAGTCGGTCCTTTCGCAATATCTTCCGCTGAATCGCGGACATTTGAACTTGTGTTAATGAATGAACCGCTTCTGCCGGTCATGATAGGATCACCGGCACTGTTTGTAACAGTATACTCATAATGACAGAGTTCATATACCAGATTGGGTTTAAGTTCATCTCCCTGATGCAGATATCTCTGATCGGTAGACTGCCAATCTGAATTAGTTGCACGGTAATTAAAATCACCGTTCACATCTCTTTGCCCGGTAGAATCATCCCCACCATAGATATATAATGCGGAAGAGCTGTTACGATAGGTATTTCCGTCTTTATAGTAATTATTTTCATCATTATATAAATAATTGATGGTAGTTACTGTATGTATATTTTCTACATATCTGTAGCTGCCTGTACGCTCAATACCCTCACCGTCAATGTAGGTAAAGCTGCCTTCGCGGACGGCTCCTTCTTCGTCACTGGTATCGGTTGTGCCGGGAGGGTATAAGCGTTGACGCTGCCCGATATTAAGCTCGTAGGTGCTTTCGGTAGTAGTGGATGTCGGGAGACTGCCTCCGTTGAAATTGCCGAGAGGTAGACCGGATACTCCGGTTATTCCCTCCAGATCAGTCCGGGTTGTTCCGTCTTCCAATGTATAGGTTTTGTTCCACGAAGTATTTTTGTTAACGTTTGTTACAGTATTTTTTTTGACATATGCTTCCACCAGATTTCTTCGGTTCTCATAAACCACATAATCCGGATCATCTACCACTTTTGTTCTTGTGATCGTAATATCCATCGGATTGAGTGAATTGCCGTCGGCACCGAAGTCTCGTAAAAGTTGATCAACCTGAAAATCGTAGTCGTCGGCATAGCTTTGGAGGGTGATATTTGATGAATTGGCACTTGTAACACGGACACTCACCGGTGCATCGATCAATGACGATGCCAGAGGAGTGGATAAAGCGCCCATAGTAACTTCCTTTCCGACTTCATCATACAGAAAATTAAACATGAAGTCGATCTTGGAGGCTGTGCCGCCATCATATTCGTTTTTGTCCCGATAGTGATATACTGCGGAATCATCCAGTGTGACCGGATCATGGTCTTCCCCGGGCATTCCCCAGTCAGCGATCGGATATTCTCCGGTTGAAACATCGGAAAAATCAGCCCACGGAGTTTCTGTAACAGATCCCGTTACGGCATTATGAGCAGTCGAAGTAGTTTGTTCAATATGAATGCCGGTAGCATCCGCCACCAAACGGAATTCATAGTCCTGTATATCATGTTTATTGGTATTGGTTGCCTGAAGAGTCATGCTTGATCCGGAAGAAGAAACAGCGTAATTTTCATCGAAAACATCCGGGATAGCCTGCCAGGTAATGCCTGTCAAGCCGTCAGGCTGCAAATGGCTGATCACATCTTCAAGTGACGCACCTGATTGCGAGGTAAACGAAATATCCATGCCATGATAGCTGAATGAATATGTATCACCATTCTGTGTGATCGTGCCGCCCCAGGTTGCTGCGAGTTTGTTGTTGATGAGAATGCCGTCTTCGTTGGCTGACATATGATAAACACGCCGCATTTTGTCGCAGTCATTGTCAGCGGGAAGGAACAGGGAGATCAATTCACCGGTTGGATCCGTGAAAGTTTTGCTCCAATCGGCAGAGGTATGCTGAGGCACGCCGAGCTCATCATATGTGTATCTGTAATTATTGATCATGATACCGCCGGTCTTGGGTGGACTGGAGGTGCCGACGTTAAAGAACTTGTAATCATTCGGGTCACCCATGACGGTAGGTGTATAGGGAGCCCTGAAAATATATATTGTATTAAACTGCGTTTCGTCAAAAATTCGCTGGATTTCTTCTTTAAGCTGCTGAACTTCATCATTGATGCAACTACGGTCTTCTTTTGTATAGGTATCGTTCGCTGCCTGAACACACAGCTCACGGATACGTTGGAGCATCGAATGGACTTCATTTAAAGCACCTTCACCGGTTTGAACAAAGCTGATGCCGTCCTGTACATTCTGTGCAGCACGGTTGAGCCCACGGATCTGCCCGCGCATCTTCTCAGAAATGGACAGGCCTGCCGCATCATCTGCAGCTCTGTTGATCCGGTAACCGGAAGAAAGACGTTCGGTCCTGACGGCTTTATTCTTTTGTATGATGT
>JAGCZE010000020.1 GCA_017960415.1 Lachnospiraceae bacterium | reverse complement strand
GACTTTGTTGATAAGTTGTTAACCTAAACAGACCGAAGAGTCAGCTTATTTTGATCAGAATAAGCGCTCAAAACGACTGTTGATTCTCGGCTGACAAAAAATGGCGTACTTTAATAAGCCATAATACGTGATATTCAATTATCCAGCTCAGGCAGCCTATGCGATGAGGCGCTTAAGTGACCGAAAGAGTTCAGGTTTATGGAGCCTGTCGGCCACAACTACCATGATCAGCTGTGTTATGCCGGCAAGAAGCAGGTCGGCATGAAGTGTTCTGGCGTCTTGCGTCTTACGATCTCCGAGACAGAAACTGTCTTTGAAGTGATTTATGGAGCGTTCGACTGAAGTGCGGATTTTATAGGTTGAATCCCATTCGGGAGTATCCCTTATAACTCCGGGGCACCGCCGCAGGTCTTTTTCAGGATATACATAAACCATGCGACCACTCGGGGACGAAGTACAAGGATTCTCACAATGACATATACGGCGGAACTTACCATCATCACATTTGTCCCAGCTCATTTTGGGGCATACAAACTTGTATGTTTTAAGTCCACACCTGAGATTGGAAGTGTTTCCTTCCGGTTTCATTGCAAGATCCGGATCATGTGGACAGCAGGGTACGCCGGATGTATTAACTACATAGTCAGATTTGGTTGATAATGGAGTTCGCAATGGTATATAGGCTTTTTCAAAGATCCTTGGATTGCCATCTGCGTCCAAACCGAACGTGTCATTGCTGAGCAGGGCATTGTATATCTCCAAAGTATCGAAGGCAGCATCGCCAAGAAAGACTTTCGGGTTTATCAGGGGATGTTGTTTGAAAAAGTCCTTAAGGAGCGGCAACAGAAGCCTTGCATCACCCACGGATTTGTCCTCGTCTGGGGCATCGGTTTTCTTAAACCGTTCGATCTCGGGATGCTTTTTGAAATAGGATTCATCATAAAACCCTATGGCACGGATTATCCCGAGCCCGTTGGTAAGGATACCTGCCTTGTAAGCGTAGCAGAAATGTCCGTTCAGGTATTGTTGCTTGATGTCAGGATTTGAGCATGCGTGTGAAGGCATAGAACCATAAGCGGCTTTGTATGGGTCAAAGGAATCAAATTCTTTTGTCTTTGCCCATGCCTTAAGAGACCGGATCTTCTGATTCACATATTTAGGGTTGTTCTCTGTAACAAATGCTTCAAGACCGGTCGTGTCAAAGATGGACATTGACGCTTTTTCAGCATTGATTTCCTGAAGGATCGGTTCGGTGATGTCAACAAGGTTTTCGAAGAAACAGGCAAGGTCATCGGTAAACTCCTGCTTGAACCGCGTGATCTTCGATGCATCAGGGATTTTTGAAAAACCACAGAACTCTCGAAGCTCCCGGGAAATATTTAGGATTGTCAACAGAAGAGTATCTGTGGGAATAGACAGGATCTTCTGTAAGATTAAAGCCCAAAGCAGGGCAGCTAAACTGTATTTGCGGGATCTTCCCGTAGAAGCATAAAAATGGTTAAAGAAGGAAACAGGGATAATCTCGTCAAGATCGATATGGGATTCCAATAGGGAAAGAAATGCCGGCTTGTCATTTTCAAATTTTTCTTGGCAATCCGAAAAAAAATCTCCCAAAGAAAGCTGTTTATGTGTTATCATATATTCAGAATAACTCCTTTCTTGTGTGGATGATGGTTTTTGGTCAACTCTATTATACCATATCAGGTGAGGAGTTATTCTATTTTTGCAAAGAAAAAATGCCGTATTTATGCGGCTTGTGGCGTTTCGCAAACGCCTACACAGTATAAAAACGAAAGGAAAGTATGATTTACTGCTTCGTAAATATCATACAAGTATATTATGCGTAAGACAATAAATAAGATTATTGCTCTTGTAATTATGATTTCTTTGGCAGTGCCCGGTGTGAATACATATGCGGGAAAAGCCAATAATGCAACATCTGAGACTGTGACAGCGGCAGAAAATCTGATCGCGGCAGATGTGACAATAGCTAAACCCAAAATTTCGCTTACCGTCAAGGATGACACCATCACGGTAACCGTTAAAAAGACCGGAAACGCCGATGGGTATCTTGTATATCTTAAGGCCGAAGGCAGTAAAGAATACTCTCTGGCCGGTAAGATTGAAAAAGACGGTACCGCCAAAAGAAAATTTATGATAAGCGGACTGGCGGACGGCAGTTATTCCGTAAGGGTTAAGGCTTATTCCGGGGAGACTTGTTCAAAGTACAGCAGGGTTAAAAAGGCACAGGTCAAATATGATCCTTCGGTCACATACAGCGAGGACGGAGTTAAGCTCTCAAACAATTCTTCTGATTTCGTGCTGATCACCGATGTTGTTCCGGATGCGATCCTGGAAATAAGATATTATTCAACCTATAATTTTGTGGGCGACAGGATCGACGGATATGAAGAGCCTCTGGCATTTCTGACCAAAGAAGCTGCGGCAGCCCTGAAGGATGTAAGCGATGAGCTCGTTTCGAAGGGCTACCGGCTCAAGATATTCGATGCATACAGGCCTCAGAGGGCGGTTACCAACTTTATGAACTGGGCTTTGGATGCCGAAGATACGAGGATGAAGGAGTATTTTTATCCCGAGCTTGAAAAGGATGTTCTGTTCCCTCAGGGGTATATAGCGGAGCATTCGGGACACAGCCGCGGAAGCACGGTCGATCTTACTCTTTTTGACATGACGACCGAAAAGGAAGTCGATATGGGCGGCACGTTCGACTATTTCGGGGAGCTGAGCCATCCCGATTATACCGACATTACTGAAGAACAGTACGCCAACCGCATGCTTCTCCGCGAAGTAATGCTCAGGCACGGTTTTAAGCCTCTCGAAGAGGAATGGTGGCATTTTACACTTGAAAATGAACCCTATCCCGACACATATTTTACGTTCTCTGTTAACAGCGTAAATATCAGGGATGAGGCACCCGATGTTCACGCGGAGATCCTTTCCTACTGGAATGACGATGCGGAAGCCAAAAAAGAGATCGTTTCATACATGGAATCGATCACAAAAGCAGGAAGCAAAGACTATATCCCGGCCGAAAGGCGTATAGCGGTATTTGATCTTGACGGACCGCGTTACTGCGAGACAGATCCGAACTATTTCGATCATATGCTGTTAGCCCACCGCATTCTTGAGGATGAGGATTACAGGGACAGGGCGTCGGATTTCGAGAAGAAGGTTGCCCGGGACGTACTCGTGATGAACGAGACCGGAGTGCAGGCCGAGAACATGGAAGTAAATCACGGAACCGCCGTGGCTTCGTCATTCAAAGGCTTTACGCCCGATGAATTCTATGATTATATCGCAGAATACAAGAAGACTCCGATGGTCAGCTATGAAGGCATGACGCTCGGAGAAGCCTTCTACAGACCGATGCTCCAGATAGTTGAGTTCCTTGAGGCCAATGATTTTACCGTTTACGTCGTAAGCGGGACTGACAGGTTCATTGTCCGCGGCCTTATCAGGGATTCAATGCTCAATATTCCCAACAATCATATCATCGGGTCGGATGAGACGCTTGTAGCACCCGATCAGGGTGATACGGACGGTCTTAACTATGTATACGACGATAATGACAAGGTAGTATTCGGCGGCGATTTCATCATCAAGAATCTCAAAATGAACAAGGTAACCGTGATCGTTCAGGAGATCGGTATTCAGCCCGTTCTTTCTTTCGGTAACAGCACCGGCGATTCGAGCATGGCCGAGTATGTAACGACCGACAATCCTTATAAGAGCCTGGCGTTCATGCTGTGCTGCGACGATACCGAGCGTGAAAACGGCAATATTTCCAAGGCTGACAAGATGCGTTCGCTCTGCGAGCAGTATGATTGGGTTCCCGTATCGATGAAGAACGACTGGACAACCATTTACGGCGACGGAGTTAAGAAAAGGTAAGCAACCGTTTATAATCCGGTTTTGCGGCAGTGCTGATATTATTATGGAAGCTGGAGGTTAATCATTTCGACACCATACGGTGAAAGCCGTATGGGACGACATGGTGAAGGCCTGAAAAATTTGGAGGAAAGCTGTTTTGTCAGGAGCACTGAATACAAACACAAACGATCAAAATGTACCTGTTGGAGTATCGCTGTTATATATGATACTTATGATCGAAGTGATACCGACGGTTATTGGAATGGTGGGAGACTTTTTCTGTACACGGTTCCTGCGGGAAGATGAACTTGCAGTGTTAGGCCTGACCGGGTCGGTCGATACGATCATTACTGCGTTTACCGCAATTCTTGCTATTGGGGCACAAGTGGTGTGTTCTAAGGATGTCGGAGCAGGTAACAGACGGGAGGCGTCCCTTAATTACACGGCACAGGTGATAATGGCTGCAGCGGTTATGCTGTCTCTTGCAGCGGTTATCTGCATATTGCGTTATCCGATCGCCGATCTGATAGGCGCGGCAGAAGGTGAGCTGGACTTAACAGAATCCACAGCAACGGCGATCATGCTCTTTGGACTGGCCGAACCGGGAAGTGCCTTTTTATATATCCTTTATCTGCTCATGTTCATGGAAGATAAGACCAGGCGCGGCATTATATATGCAACAGTGATCAATTTCCTGTTCAATCTTATGGGTGAGATAGCAGTAACTCTTATAGCTCCCACTATGGTTGCTTATCTTATCTGTGGAGTTATCGGTAACTGGGCTACTGTGTTGTTTTTGATAATATATAAAAATAAAAAAACCGAATTCTTTATTTTCAGACCAGGGGAATTTTCCTTAAAAAGATGTTTCAGACTGTTTTCAATCGGTCTGCCGGGAGGTCTGGAATATGTATATGCCGCGGCATTCGAATTTGTGATATACCATATCATAATATCACGTTTTTCCTATATCTATCTTGTTGTATTTGAGATCGAGGACGATATCGGGGTCATAACCGAGGTTCTGGTGATCTCAATGTGCACGATACTTGTTGACCGGTTCGGTAAAGCCTATGGCAGCGGCAATAAGCAGCTCCTGCATAAAGAGGTAAAATACAGCTGGATCATATGTATCCTTAGTGCCGTAGTCATAGCACTCATAATGGCGGTATGTTATCCGCTGCTTGTTGATCTCTTCATGGGTGACAACGGTGAAAATACGGCCGAGATCATCAGACATTCCGGTATTTACCTGATCTGTGACTGTATCGCTCTTCCTTTTTATGTTGCAAATAATCTGTTCGGAAGCATTTACGAAGTTAAGGAAATGCTCGCCCATATTCATCTTAATTATTTCATCGAGATGTTTGGTTTTGTAACTTTATTTTCGATAGTTCTTTCGGGTGTATTCGGAGTGACAGGATTCTGGTATGCTCTGCCTGCAGCCGAGATCGCAACCTTTATCGTTAATCTGATACTTGTGTCTGTTCATAACAAAAGACTGCCTAAACACTGGTCGGATCTTGAATTCCCCAATTGTCAGGCAGAAGAATGACTTAGGGGTCTTAATCTAGGAAACTGCCGGACCACAACGTTAAAGGCGAGGGGTTAACATGGAAATTCAGCACTCACTTGGAGTCAGGAAATTTAATTCCATAGTACTTGCTTCAATAATAGAAATGATCGTGGATGTCCTGGTATCCTTGGTCGATATTGCCGTTACCGGACACATTATCGGTGAAAACGGACTGTCTGCGATGAATGTCATAGCTCCGATAACAGGATTGACAGTATTTACACAGGGAATGTTCCCGATCGGGACGAGCATGATATATGCAAGACATATGGCGGATTTTAAGAAGAAAGAAGCCGACGGCATCTTCGGAATTGGGCTTATATGTTCCT
>JAGCZE010000225.1 GCA_017960415.1 Lachnospiraceae bacterium | reverse complement strand
TACAGTAAAGACCGGTCGTCTCACAGGCAACAAACATGATCCCGTCAGTTTCGGAATACAGCATTTTATTGACCTGATCGGGAACGGTAAGGTCGCTGAGCATTATTCTCTTTTCAGTATCGTAGCGGTGGATGAGGCCGGTATCCTCGGCCATATACAGAACCTTATCATAGAAATATGTCCCAAGAATCCTTGGATTGAGTAATATCTCATTGCCGTTATTAGCATAAACTTCATTGACCGTATGATAATAATACGCACCTTCCTCAAGCCCGAGAGCGATATCATGTACGGCTATCCCTTCCGTCCCCGGAATGGTGCTTTGGGTCTTATTTGCTATATCATAAATGATACCGCCGTTATCCTGGGTTGAGATATAGAGAAGTTGTCCCGTTCTGTCAAAAATGATGTCGGTAATGATACCCGCATCCAGGAGCAAGGGTTCGAAATGGCTGTCTTTGTAGACATATATCTGCTCGGATGTGGCTATGTACAGAGTACTGCCGTCTGGCGCAAGCGCGCGCACATTTATGACAGTATATTCCTCACCGTTATATTCAAAGCTCTTAAATGTTTCGAAATCCTTCGAGTCGTAGCGTGTAAGCCCGGAGTACTGCGCGATCCAGACATATCCGTCCTCGGTCTGGCAGATAGCTTCAGCCCCGGAAACCTCGAGATCGATATGGAGTTCTGTCTTGTTGCTCATATAGGATGCTGCAAAGGCCTCTTGTTCCGGGAAAGAAAAAATACATATAAGGATAAAAAATGTAACCGATAAAAGTAAGTTTCGCCTTTTCATTTTATTTGTCCCATCTTTTTCTGATATAAATTGACAGAGCGTTTGTTGCTCTGCTCGAAGTATTTATTTGAATCAAGTCAATGTCTTTATTACTGTAACATAATGAAGTCAGTCTGTCAACGTTACGGCGAATTCTTGTTTTTTTATTCTCGATAATGTTGTTTAAAAGTAAATTTCCAATATCATTCTGCATAGTTCGAGAAAATGCATATTATCTTTTTAGATTTTCACTAATTGTGATAATGGCGATATTATCTTGCACATATGAAGTTCGAGCCGAACATCAACAAACTAAATTTGATCATCCCAAAGCATACTCTTTTCGATATAAACATTTTTCAGAGGTGACGGCAGGAAAAACAAATCAGACTGCTTCCTTCGTTATTTACGTCATTTACGCTATTTACGTCATATACTTCTTATGCGTCAAATACGTTTTTTACCGTCGGAAACAGCCTGTTATTTTTTGTTGACCGTAACTGATTAATTACTCTTCAGAATAAAACATCTTCACTCTGATTGCCTGGTTGTAATCTCCGAAATTCTCACCGAACAGCGTCAGTCCGCCGCAGTTCGGAGTGTCCTTCGGAACCTCGAATTTAAATGTGATATAGCTGTTATAATCAATCTTCAGATCGTCGATCCTTACGGATGATATCCTGTTGGTACCGTCCATGTAAGTACCGTCCCTGTTGATTATAAGGGTTTTGAGAAGGCCGTACTGGTTGAGCAGGGGCGGCCACCAGGGAGGCGATACATAGCCTCTTCTTCCGCCGTAATCTCCGGGGCTTATCCACATGCCCAAGGGCTTTCCGTTGATGGAAAAATGAATGTCCGAAGGATAATCTTCATTGTATTCGGGACACTCCGAAGAGATCTCAAAGCTGATCTGGATCTCATCGAGCCTCTGCCCTGCCTGAAGATGATTCGGCAGGTTGTATTCGATATATCCGTTGGCAAACCAGACAATCTCGGCATCGAAGCGCTCCGGGAAAGAGAATACCCTGAAGTCGTCAAGTGACCCGATAATGGCCTTTGATGTAGACAATCCGCAGGTAGGAGAACCCTGGCAGGCAATGTAATGCCCGATCCGGATATCGTCCGTATAGCATTTCCTGACTTCCTTTTCGGGAACAAGATCTATGACCAGACGCTCGTAACGGGGTCTGACCATCTTCATCGCGCCGCGCTTGCCTGCCGCGGTCTTGATCGTTACAAGTCCCGACTCTTCGAGCTTCGCGACGTTCATGGAAATGGCGCCGTTGGTCAGTTCCAGAGCCTCAGCCAGATCGTTCATGCTCAGATTGTCGTTCTCGTAGATCATCTCCATGATCTTGAGCCTGACCGGTGTGCTCAGAGCCTTAAAAACCTCTGCCGCCTCCGTCATCGATTTCAGATACATCGTCATTTTTTCCATGCTATATCCTCATTTGAATGCTACTTTATTTCTTCTATGATCTTTGATCTTTCTTCTATGATCCTCAATTATTTCATTTTCCAACTTTGAAAAACTACCGTAGTTTCAGGTCATCTTTTCTTTTTTTCTGCACCTTCCCGATGATATACGCGATATCCGCGAATACCATGATCGCGAGAGAGATGATTATCATCCACTTCAGCTTCAGTGTGATATATGAAAGTGCCACGAAGCTGATGATCAGCTGTACGAGCATGCACCAGACAAATACAACTGCCGATATCGCCAGAAATACAAGGATCTGCTTGATCAGTTCCAGCGGATCGAATCTTTTTTCCTGCATATCCCGTATCTCCTTTTTCCCAAACTCACTCCAGCACAAGCGTCTTGCTGCCCCAGACTGTGATCTGTGTATTCCGGCCGAGCGCCGTAAATACATCCGTTTCCAGATCAGTATTCTCAACACATTGCTTCAAAGCCACACCGCTGTAGGTATCCCCGTTGAAGCTGAGTGTTATGTAAGGGCTGTTGTCTTCAATGTTCCAGCTTCCTTCATATGCCCCGGTTATGGTTCCGTCGGCGTTCAACGTGATATATTCGGGCTTGTTGGTATCAAGGTTCTTGTAATCAATATTGAGCTGATGCACAATAACCTCGTAAACACCCGCAAATGCCGCCATATCAACCTTATCGGGCAGTTTTTCTTCCGCGAAATAATAAGGTGCCGCTACCAGCCAACCCTCCTTGTTCAGGAACAGCTGATGGATCTTGACCGTATGCCCTTCACTGCCGTCGGTGGTTCTCGAATGATAAACTATATATGCCCTTCCGTCGTCGTTGACAAATGCCGAATTGTGTCCCTGAGCGACCTGCCCCTGAGCGAAAGTACGCCATTTGTAGCCTCCGAACATTCTTACGCCTACACTCTGATTATAATTGAAAATGTATTTATCGTAAAGAGCGGAATTGCCGAGTTCGTCAACATAGTCCCCATCAGGAGTCTTTGAACGGAATACACGGATATTGTAGCCGCCCTTGGCTTCGAGATTGCCGTAGGACATGAACAGCCAGTACCAGTCACCGATCTTCTGAATATATGAGCCTTCGCCCGAGACGTACCATCCGCCGGCTATCTTCTTACCGAAGTAGGCATCGGAATGCTCATTGGTTTCGTAGCTCACGTTGTAGTCGCTCAGTCCCGTATTCTCATCAAGAGCCAGCATGAAGATACCGCCCGACCATGAACCGTAAGTCATCCACAGATTGCCGTCATCATCGTAGAAAACGCAGGGATCGATGCAGTTGGGCCACTTGTCACCCCATTTTTTATTTGCGATGCCGTTCTTAATATAACGCTCTGGCAGCTCATCGGTACCGAGAACCTTCGGCAGGTCGGTTTCTGCCAAATCAGACTGCGTGAATCCGCCGTAAACGACCGATCCGGCATATTCATACGGTCCGTCGGGCGCATCCGCCGTCAGCATGACAATGTTCGACTTCCAGTCATCACCGTTCGCCGACAGGTAATAGCAGTATTTATCGAGGACCGGATTGTAAACAACATCCGGAGCCCACAGATAACCGTTCCAGGAACCGCTCTTCTCATCCTTGTTCCATTCGCGGATCCGGGCGATCGTCTGCGTCGAAAATCTTCCGCGGAGGGCGGTATCCATGCCGACCCAGTTGATCAGATCCTTCGAGGTTCCGCCTGTGATATGGGTTCCGAGGATATAATAGGTTCCGTCTTTGTCCTTAAAAACAGAGGGATCGTGGCAGGTAAAGCCTTTTATGCTGACCTTGTGTTCTTTCGGTATGATCACTCTCTCCTGATATGCATGCAATTCCATGATAGCCCTGATCAGAACCTCCTGTCCGCCGTAGATCACATTGATGTAAGGCCTTAATGTGATCGTCTCAAAATCATCCGCCTGTACCTTCACCGGGGTCCCTATAAGAGATGCAAGCAATGAACCCGTAAGGATGAGTGCAAGTACCTTGGCCGCGGTATTTCCGCCTTTGCCAGCCTCTGCGGTTTTTGTTTTTTCATCTGCTGTTTTCTCTGTTCCAGCTTTTCCGTCTTTATTTTCTGAACTGTTATAGGTGGTTGACTGTTTTTCTTTCTTCCTGCGTGCCTTAAGTATGTAATAGGCGGCTACAGCTCCTGCTGCCGCTATCACGGCAATGATGATCGCCGAATTGCTCCTGCTGTGGGAATCATTCGATCCGTTACCGTTACCACCGTCATTGACACCGCTTTTATTCTCTGAGGGAGGAAATACCGAGGCATCACCTACCAGGGTTCCGCTCAGTTCCGCCTTTGAGCCGTACTCAAGTTTGGCAAGCTCTGCCGGAATGCTTCCTTCTGAAGTTTCAACAAGACCGGGAGTATTGGTATAGGTGAGCTTTGTTTTTGATGTATAGCTGTGCAATTTATTGTTTTCTACAACAATAGTAAAGCTGATGGTTTCTCCTGCCTCATACTCAGCCTTATCTGTAACGATATATGCGCTGATACCGTCTGATTCCGTTACAGAGCCTGTATTTTCAGCAGCTGATGCATCCATTGTATGGGTAAAACATATAAACACCGCCATAAATGCCGCAGCCGCTGCTCCGATCACTCTTTTAAATCTTTTCCTTCTCATAGAGTTGATACTTCCTCCAAAACTCCTGTTTTTCTTTAAAAATCTATCTGCAGATGAACATACCGTACTCCTTGGGCAGATCTATTGCCCCATTATCGATATGTCCGGTCAATGTTTCCCTGATCATTTCCACCGGCAGGTCACAAACGTCCTTAAACGCCGCAAAGCTGCCGAGATATTCCACCAGATCCTCGACTTCGGTTATATGAAGCGAGTCCTCATAATATAAAGCCTTAACATTTTCAAAGTATTTTCCTAATTTTTCCCCGCCGTTCTGCATCGTGAAATTGTGATTGGGATTAAACCCTTCACCTGCCAATCTGAACCATTCGGCAAGTACATCCGTAAAGTTCCTCTCTCCCAGGGTCGCGCAGTAAAATACGCCGCCGTCTTTCAAGACCCTGCGCACTTCGCGAAGCCCCTTATTAAGGTCAGGAACATGATAAAGCATCGAATTGGCGATAACAGCATCAAAAGAATCATCATCAAACGGGAGCTCCTGAATATCCGCATAACGGTATTCGATATTGCTTTGCTCTCCGATGTTCTTTTTTGCGGTTTCAAGCATTCCTTCGGAAATATCCGTAAGAACAATCTTTTCGCATTTTTCGATCATTTCGCTTCGTCCGGCCCACAGGCTCCCTGTTCCGCAGCCGATCTCAAGGACCTTCATCCCCGCGCGAAATTCATAATTGGAAACCATCCAGTTCACATAACCCTGCTTATTGACCGAATATTTATCATGAAAAGCCCTTCTTGTATCAAGGCCTTGCGATGTAGCATACTGAGCCTTTACAGCCGCAGAGTCATTTGAATTTCCGATCCTCATATTCTTTTCTCCAAATAATAATTTGAGCCATTTTCAAGCCAGCATTTCAAGTCTTTCACAGCCGGGTTTAATCGCGTTGTGGTAATCAAATACCGGATAGCCCTTTCCATCAAATACGACCTTCATCAGCATCGTATGGCGGTTCGGATCATACAGCGGATCTCCCACAATATCTTTGTAGGTTCTCGCATGATAAACACATATCGGGGTCCCGTCCTCCAAATACGTAAAACTGTTATGTCCGGGTCCGTAGAAGCCCTTCTCACGGTCAGAACGCAGTACCGGATAGCGTTCCTTCTTCCATGCTTTTGGATCGAGCATATCATCATTTTCATCAATGCTGAGCATGCCCATACAGTAGCATTCGCCGGTGGCGCTCGCCGAATATGTAAGGAAAATTCGTCCATTATGCTTCAAAACAGCCGGCCCCTCATTAACCCAGATATCGACGCGTTCCCAGTCGTAATCGGGCGTCGTGAGCAGTACCTGCGCGGTTGCCATCTTCGTGGGAGTTTCCATCCTTGCGATATACAGGTTCGATATCTGTATCCCGACACTGACCTTCTCGGCCCATACGGAGTAGAGCTCACCCTTGTTTTCGAAAATAGTGGCATCGAGCGAAAATGCTTCAAAGGAGTAGATATCATCATCGCTGCGCTGAATTTTTCCGCATTCGATCCACTCATCCTTCATGGGATCGTTACCGGTACATTCCAGTACAAACGGCCTGATCTTCCACCTGTCGTCTCTTTCCCCGGCAGCGAAATAAATATACCACTTTCCCTTCAGATAATGCAACTCGGGCGCCCAGATATGACGGCTCATCTGCCCGCTCTCATGCTTCTTCCATATTGTTTTTTCCTCAGCATCCGGAAGATCCGTAATATGTTCGGCACACCGCAGCGCAATCCTGTCATATTCGGGC
This sequence comes from Lachnospiraceae bacterium, assembly GCA_017960415.1. The sequence continues at coordinate 1,539 of JAGCZE010000225.1, read as the reverse complement.
ACCGATGCCGTAAAGTAATATTTTCCGTCAGTATGCCTGTATATATACGGATCGGCCCTCTGCTCAATAAATGGTCTGTTGTAATCCGTGATCACGCCGTTTCTTGCCTGTTCGCTCATTTTCCTTATCTCCCTTTTTTCATTTTGATTCCTGACTGAGTGACGCTATGACGTCGCCCATGTGTCTGTACGCAAACACGCTCGCGCTCCGACCTGCTCGCAACGGTACATAAGCGACCATAATACGGTCGCAAAGTACCGGCGGCAGGTCAGGGTTTGCGCATCAGACACACGACCGCCGTCATAGCTGAACACGATCAGTCAAAAAAACCTTACCATACTCCAAAGACCGCTGGCCTATAATAATATCTATACCTAATGTATGCCAATAAATGATTATTCCCGAGAATTTACCGGTAAATCTGATTCCGAAACAATTTGCGTTTTTCTTGACAAACATATCTCCGCGTTCTTTATGATACCCTGCGCAAATACAGCCTCCCGGGGAGATTGCATTTGCGCAGGGCATCATGGAAACCATGATGCCTGCGAGAACCGAAATGTTACCGTTTCTTACGAAGGGTATTGCGGTTCAAATTGAATTACTGCGTAATCGCAAGGTGTGAACCCTCGCAGAGAAGTCCTGCATAAAGAGGTCCGTTTGTTGCGATGCCGTTGTAATTCTGATAAAGGACTTTTCCGGACAGAGTAGTCATTGTACAGTGAATATCTGCCGTTGCGCCATTATTAGTTATCGCAACCAGAACGTTTGCGCCATCCATTTCAGCGGCAAAAGTATCGATGTTAAAATCGGTGTCTGCAACTGCGATATTATCATATCCTGCACCCCATCCAAAATTATCCGCACGTACTACAGCATACTCTGCATATCCCTCGGTGTTGGCAGAATGACCGGTAGGTGTTGTCTGAAGAACTACAAGAAAATTGTTCCATGTAGTTTCCCCGTTTGTCGAATTTGTAAAGCTGAAGTATTCGGTTTTTCCTTCGGCAACTTCTTTAGCCTGAGAGAATTCTGTCCAGAATTGAGTTGTATTATCAATCTTTCCTACAGTATTGCATTCCAATACCAGATAAGATTTTTCACAGCTCAGGCAGAAGTACAGATCACCGCCTGTAGCAATTCCGGTATACTTCTGATGGTAGATCTTTCCATCAACTGTAGTAGCTGTATATACTACATCCGCTGTTGTTCCGTTATTAAATACTGTCAGATCTATTCTTGCGCCGTCGATCTCATTCTTCAGGTCATTGATAACATCCCAGTCGGTTTCGGCAACAGCTGCATCATATCCTGTACCCCATCCGAAATTATCGGCACGTACAACTGCATATTCCGTATATCCCTCATAATTATCCGCACTATGTCCGCCGGGTACATTCTGAAGGATTGCTACAAAATTATTCCATGACTCTGCACCATCAGTATAATTGGTAAAGCTTACACTTCTTGCCTCACCTTCGGGAACAGCCCAGATATCTGAGAACTGTGTCCACCATCCCGTTGTACGGTCGGTGCTTC
>JAGCZE010000224.1 GCA_017960415.1 Lachnospiraceae bacterium | reverse complement strand
TCCGTTTTTATCAACCTTTACGGTTTCTTCGGTCTTGGAAAGGATTTCTCCGTCTTTTCCTTCTACAACTGTCGTCGTCGTTTTTGAGCCATCCTTACCGGTTGTTACGGTTGTCTTGGGTTCCTGGGTATTCTTGCCGGAATCCGTAGCCTTGCCTTCCTCTGTCTTGCCCGTATCCTGCGACTTTTCTGTAGTAGCCGACTGTGTCGAAGAATCTGTACTCCCGGTTGTCGAAGTGCTCTCCGAAGGAGTATACGAAGATCCGCCGGTCCCCGATGTATTTGAGCTGGTGTCGGTACTTGTTCCCGCGCCGGTGCCGGAAGATGACCCGCCGCCTGATGAAGGTGTCGTGCTTTCACCCGAAGTTGAGCCGCCTGATGAAGGTGATGTACTTTCACCCGAAGTTGAGCCGCCTGATGAAGATGACGTGTTTTCACCTGAGGTAGAGGTTCCCGACGAAGATGATTCGCCGTACTCTGCCGCATCTGCGCTGGTCAGGACGAAATCCGAGTTATGTGTTACCGCAACATCAATATAATTGTCGCCGTTATTATCCTGTGCAATATAAAGATTCTTGCTTTCAAGAACGAGCTTGCCCGTTGCGGGATCGTTATAATACATCTGGATCTTATTCTTATCCGCAAATGAGTTCAATTCCGCATCCGACAGATAGAAACGAAGCCCCGTCTTGCCCGGCAGAACACCGTTCGACGCGAATCCAAGCTTCATACCCTTAATATTATACTTGGACATCTTACTGTCAAGCTCTTCGTTAACAAGCTCACTGCCCACCGCAACATTAAGCTTGATATCCTTCTGGGCCGCATTCTTCAGATCATTTTTATTAAAATGCCATTCCGATTTATGCTTGTCCTTTGAATTCTTCAGGACGATGCTGCTGTTGTCTCCGCCGTTTTCCTTGAAATTGTTTATGGTATCCTTCGATAATGTAACATCTTCGCTGTCAACATCAACAACAAGACTTTCGTCCTTTTCAACGGTCTTCGCAACGTCCGTAAGGCTGCTCATAAGAGTGCCCGCAGGGCAAACCTTGATCTTGATCTCGGCGAGATATGAGCTGATCACGTACTCGACAATCCCATCAACCGCATCCGGTGCAACAAAGGTTTTATTGTTATCCTTCAGTGTATATCCGTAATCATGATTAACTTTGGTAACATTCACTGTGTCTATATAATCATTCCATTTTGTTTCATCCGGGTAGCCGGGCAGAAGCGAATTCAGATCTAAGGATGTTCCCGCCTCAATAAGCGTATTGGCCTTAACGCTGATAGCTGCGCTTCCGGAATATATAACGGTCGAAGAAGCACAATCCCATAAGATCATACGGTCACAGGGATAATAAGCGATCAGCTCGCCGTTGAATATACCGTTTTCAAATTTGGGAGAGATTCCCTGCATCAGAAGCTTGAAGGATCCGTCTGTGATCCCGTCATAAAGATCCTGTTTTTCCGCATCATCCCGGAAATAAAGGAAATCCTTCAGTTGCAACGAGCTTCCTGCCGCAACGGACATGATCTGCTTACCCATGCCGCTTACCGAAATTGCACGTTCATAACCGATGGCAAGCCAATACTCATAATTCTCTCCGTTACTGGTAACATCAATGACAAATGCAGTTTCCAATGCCACATTGGAATTCTTCGATTGTATGCCTACATATGCAGTTGTTCCTTCCACTGCAAGGTCTGCGACAATGTCTCTCGGTGTCTGATGGGGATCATCACCGTCGGGATCCAGCGGTATATCCTTTGATTCACCGGGAGCAAGCACTACACGGTTACGAACAAAGTTAATATCATTAACCGTAACTCCGGCAGGTACGGTAAAGGTTAAGAATACCTCCGTGAAAAAGCCTCCCTGTTTGGGTACGATCATGTATTGTCCGAGATCAGCGTCACCAAACGAATCCATCTCAAGTGCGGCATCGCTTCCAACGCTGAAGCTGTTAATGTTCAGCGGCATCCCGTCATAAGATACGTTGGCATTAAAAACATACTGGACGCCATTCTTTTGATTGGTAAGAGTAAATCTTACAACTCCTGTGCCTGCGGCCTGATATTTTCCGTAATTCGGATCAGACGTATCACTCCATCTTTGATATGCTCCATGTGAACCGATGCTTCCGCCATTCAGCTTTATTTTATAATCGGAGCGTACATAACCGTTCAAAACATCCGGACAGTCTGCCTGAACAATATCAAATACATCAAATTCATCTCCTACTTTAAAATTCTGCAGGGAGGCATATTTTTCATCCGGCTCCACCGTCACGGTCATGGCTTCTGTCTGACCGTTTTTCTCAAATGATACATTAACAGTGCTGTAATTGATCTGCTGATACAATGCTCTGTTAATATAAACCGCTTTTATCTGACTTGTATCCCTGCCTTCATAAGCAGTCATCACAGTCTTGACATCATCGGGGATATCATTGTTTGTATTGCTTCTGACTTTTGAAAAAACAGAACTGAGGCTTTCGAATTCCAGTGCCACAATATTTTGATTCGTGATGCGCTGATAAGTTGCCTCTTTAAATGCCCATCCATTCTGAGGCTCGATAATGATCACACCGTGTGTCCACTGTGTTTTCCCGCCCACCGTGATCGCCGATCCGGTGGCTGTTTTGATCTCAGCCGTGGTATTCCATTCCGTAGCGGCATCTTTATCACTGAAATCGATCACAGTGACTTTACCCGGCAGTTCCGGATCATTTGCGCTTGCCTTCACGGTCGGAGCAAGATTCAGTCCGGCCAGCATACCCAATACAAGGCATAGCGTGCACAAAATACTTGTAAACCTTTTCATTATACAGATCCCTCCTTCAACAGCTGGTATTGTATCAGTATGGCAAGTATTCCCTTACCATACATTCACGATACGATATTACCACTTCCGGAAGGGATTTTGTTATGCTGTCAGGTATAAATTAGAAACTTTCAAGCAACTGCCTGTGTGCCGCAAACCGGACTTTATGACTGAGTTATACTCGCGATCAGATCGTCTTCACATCCTTATTGAAGATCATAAATAATGCCGTAGCTGTAAAACCCACGGAACATCCGAGCAGAAGCGCCGTACTTCCGAGATTCTGGAGAATGATACCAGCCAGAGCTGTGGCTATGAGAATAAGTCCCTGGGAGAAAACATTCGTGATACTTCCGACCTTGCTCAGCTTGTCCCGGTCAACAACACGCATGAACATTGTGCCAACAGGGATATTTATGGCAGGAATGAGATAACCTATGATCAGTGATCCTGCGCAGAAGACTGTCAGGAAAACGTTCAGTGATCTTCCCATATCCACAAACAGCCAAAAGCTTACCGTCAGCATTATCATAACGACAGAGATCACGGCAATGAGGATCGAAACCTTCCGGCCGCATTTTTCATCCGGCTTTCGGGCGCTTAAGATCGCTGCACTCACAAGGGAGCTTACGCCAAACATCACGCTTACAACCGATGACCACATTTCAGGTTTCAGCACACTGTCAAACAGATAAGATGCTGCCGCCGCAACATCTGTTTTTATGAAGAAGGGCAGGAAATTGGAGGTTACAGGCGTAAAGAAGAAGTTGATAAACAATATGGACAGCATAAATACCAGTATAGCTTTTTTCGCCGCGATATACCTGATACCGTCTCTCATATCCGCCAGAGCAAGCCCGATCGTAAGTTTTTCCTGTCGTTTTTCCGCCTCATACCGGATGAACATTTCTGAAACGCCTGAAAGCACATAGCACACGCCGACTATCAGGAACAGCGTGTTTACAGGCATTGCAGAATACATGATGCCTGCAAGGACCACGCCGAAGATGACGAGCAATGAACTTTTGATCGTAATATAGGAATTTGCCTGCTGAAGCCTTTCTTCTTCGATAATATGCGGGAACAGGGCCCCCGCTGCAGGCGAAAATATACCGCTCACGGCATTGCCCACGGCCCCGACGATAAACAGTATTATAATATGCGCCGTTGCGGCATTATACAGGATCATCAGCACCGTAGCGACGATTATCAGACCGCCCTTGATATAACCATTGAAAGTTCAGGTGTCGAAAGACCGGCTTCCCACTTATGTACAGCCCCGGTCGTCACTCCCATTGCCTCCGCAAGCTGCTCCTGAGTCAGTTTTCTTTCTTTTCTGAATGTTTTGATATTTTCTGCAATATTAGGTTTCATAATCTCTCCAAAACGGTCTGCCTTGTTTATGGGTTAATGATACATCAGTTTTTTTATTAACGGAATACACTGATGCTACTATTCGTATAAATTTTTTTATACTGTTGGTAGAGTAATATATTATAAAAAATTCCCGCGACCTGTTTGTTCAGCGGGAATTGCCTTTTTTCAATTGGCCGGATTCACCTGTGTATAGGCAAATCCGGCCCTCGCTTATATCGTTATTCCTTATTTTCTGCCTTCAGCTTTTCCTCAGCCTCTTTCCTTGCGGCCTCGGCAGCGAGCAGTGCGTCCTGCTCTTCCTGTTTCTTGCGGAGCAGGCCCTTCATTGCCACAGACAGCTGGGCAGCCTCATTGGGAGTCAGGATGCCCTCGTGGTGAATTGCGGTAACAAGTTCGCCCTTGTGACGGACAATACCCTCAACATAAGAAGTCTGTTCGGTCTGAATAATATTGGGAAGCTTCATCTGAAGATCCTCGGTAACAGCGCCTATCTCGTCAACGGTATCCACAAGACAGCCGATGCAGCCCTGGGAATAATTAACGAAAATAACCTCTCTATCGGGTTTTCCCTGCACACCTGTCCTGAACTTGATGTTCAGATCACAGATCGGTACCCATTCTCCGCGCAGATCGGTAACCCCGACAACGCACTCAGGTGCACCCGGAAGCATCGTTATGCCCTGTGCATGTTCCACTGCCCTGACATAAAGACTGTTCAACGAATATTTCTGACCGTTTACTTCGAAAATAACCTGTGTCGCAAACATCCTTCGTTACCTCCCAAAACATATTTATATGCTCTTTCATGTGAATTACTCGATATCTCCGCCCTTGTAGGGAGGACAACCCTGCTTGAGCCATTTCAGATAACCGTTGATGAACAGATCGATATCGCCGTTCAGCACTGCGTCTGCATTTGATGTGCTGACACCGGTCCGCAGGTCTTTAATCATCTTGTAAGGCTGCAGGAAATATGACCTGATCTGGCTGCCGAAGTTGTTATCCTTGACCTCGCCGCGGATATCTGCGGTCTTATCAAGATTCTCCTGCTGTTTCAGGATAAGGAGCTTGGACTTCAGTATCTGCATGGCCTTATCCTTGTTCTGGTACTGTGAACGCTCATTCTGACAGGATACAACGATTCCGGTCGGAAAATGGGTGATACGGATCGCCGATGATGTCTTGTTGACCTTCTGTCCGCCCGCACCCGACGATCTGAAGACATCGATACGGATGTCCTCTTCGGGAATGTCGATATCAAGATCTTCCTCTATATCAGGCATAACATCGCATGATACAAATGAAGTCTGGCGCTTGCCCTGAGCATTGAACGGCGACATACGCACGAGTCTGTGCACGCCGTGTTCCGATTTCAGATAACCGTAAGCATTGGTACCGTTGATCTGGAAGGTGATGGCCTTGTAGCCTGCTTCATCTCCCTCAAGGAAATCCAGCAGCTCCAGCGAAAAACCTCTTGCCTGTGCCCACATCGAATACATACGGTACATCATGCTTGCCCAGTCGCAGGCCTCCGTTCCTCCCGCGCCCGCATGCAGTGTCACGATCGCGTTATCTTTGTCAAATTCACCGTCCAGCAGTGTGGAAATACGCATATCCTCGAATTCCTTTACAAATCCGTCGAATTCCTCGCGTACTTCGTCCACCATGGACTCATCGTTTTCCTCATTTACCATATCGATCAGGGCATACAGATCCTCGAATCTTTTCGAGAGCTCCTCGTAACCCGAAATGGTGTCCTTGAGGTTTTTCAGTTCTTTCATGTAGTTCTGAGCCTTCTCGGCATCATTCCAGAAACCCTCCTCTTCCATGATGCCCTCGATCTCCTCAACCCTGTAACCTTTGTTCTTCAGGTCAAGAGACGCACCCACTTCTTCAAGAGGCTTCTGGTACTGGTTCAGCTCGTATTTTCGCTGGTCAAGTGCTACCATACTCTATCCTTTTCAGTGATTATTTTCACCTCATCCGCCCGCTACGCGGGCACCTTCCCCTAAAGGGGAAGGCCAATCGGGTACTATTCCTATAATTGGCAAATTTAAACTGCTTTCTGCCTTCCCCTCAAGGGGAAGGCCAATCGGTCACTATTCCTATAACTGGCAAATTTAAACTGCTTTCTGCCTTCCCCTTGAGGGGAAGGTGGCACGAAGTGCCGGATGAGGTGTTCATACTCCTCAGTCGTACTTCCCGTTCCCCTTGCAGCAGAACTTGAACTTCTTGCCGCTTCCGCACGGGCAGGGATCGTTCGGCATAATCTTCTTCGCGGAACGCTTCACAGGTGCGTTAGCAACCGTATCATCCTTGTTGGTACCGGTCTCATTTGCAACCTGCTCACGCTCGATCTTGCGCTCAACCTGAACACGCAGCAGCATGCGCACGGTATCCTCTTCAATGCCCTCGATCATCTCCTGGAACATATCGAAGCCCTGGAGCTTGTACTCATCAACTGGATTACGCTGCGCAAATGCCTGCAGGCCGATACTCTGACGCAGCTGGTCCATATCGTCGATATGGTTCATCCACTTCGTATCGAT
>JAGCZE010000223.1 GCA_017960415.1 Lachnospiraceae bacterium | reverse complement strand
TCCTTATGCGGCAGATATGCAAGCAGTTCCTCTATATCGGGGATTGAATATTTATAATACGGCTTTGCAAGCCCCACACCTGCCAGTTCGATAACTTTGGCCGTAAAGTCCATGCAGTTATGTGCCTTGTACAGCCTGAAACCATGGATCAGCGGAGTTGTGACCATAGCAAACAGATTGAACATCTGCTCCCTATCCCGGCCGCACTGCACGATAAAATCCCGGATCCGCGCCATTTCCTCATCTGTCACAGGTATCGCAAATACCTTCGCATAGAACTTCCGGTATTCCTCAAATGCGTAATAATCGCGATATTCCTTCATAAATCCCGCCGCAAACGGGTGATGATGCTGCCTGCGTGAATACGAATAAAACTCCGTCAGGCTCTTGTCCAGGCTCACGGCTATATGCTCGTACCGGTAACCTGTGAATTTCTTCAGAAGCTTCCCAAGCCCCGTATATGATTCTATCAAAACCACGTAGATATTCTGCATCCGATACTCTCTCCCATCCATGCTGAATATTTTCCTAATATACCGATTCACAAAAAATCACTGGAATGAAGCGACGTTTTCCACTTCTTCCGGACGTCCTGCCATCTACTTACTGCAGTCTCTTCATCCACCGAACCGGAACAGGTTCTTCAAAAATGACTTAATGAATGCCTTATAGTCCATAAAGTCGTATACTCCCTGCCTCTTTGCCCGCAGGAACAGCTTGATCAGAAGTATGTGGTAGTAAAAATAGTACTTCCGTACGCTTAAATTCTCAGGTTCGGCCACAACATGCAGATAATCCCACTCCGCCGGATCCTCCGTGATCAGCCTGTCCTTATAATCGGCAAAATTCTCAAGACACATTTCTGGCGTATAGATCGAGATCGCCACGTGTTTTAAGTCAAAATGACGGATCCATTTGTACAGATTGCTGAAATCGTGTGCGGTAAAATCAAGATCGGTAATGAACATCCCCATCATGTTGATCCCGTTTTCCTCACATATCTTCAACGCGCGCACGTTGATATTGACATTGTTTCGCTTATTGGTATCATTCAGGCGGCGGTTCTCGATATACTCCAGTCCCGTCAGGATATAATAAAACCCGATCTCTGCCAGCTTCTTTATGACATGGGGATATTTTGCGATAAAATCCGCCCTGCCGAAGCACACATATTTCTTCCGGATATCCCGTTCTTTGATCAGCGCGATAAAACGCTCGAGCCTGTGGATATTTACGAGGAAATCATCATCGATAATATAAATATTTTCACAGTCGATGCTCTCGATCTCACTCACAACATCTTCGATATCCTTTGCCGTATATCTGTGGCAGTTTAGCCTGTTGCGATAACAGAAAGCACACGAATATGGGCAGGAGTAAGCTGTACGTATGACTGCGATGGGACGCAGCTCAAGATAGCAGTATTTTTCACCGTATTTGTAGAAATTCGTCCGATCCGCCCAAGGCATATTCTTAATGTCGTAGGGTACCTTTTCATTGCAGTGCCAGATTTCACCGGTTTCGCCAATACTATCACCGGAACGCAGCTCAGCGCGCTCCTTTTCTGTATAGTTACGGATTGAAAGCCCGTCCTTCCAACTCAGCCCCGGAATACTGCCCGGATCCTTGCCCTCTATGATGCCCGAAACAGCATCCGGATCGAAGCTTGAAACGATATAATCGATATAATCCTCATGAAAACGCTCGGGGCAGTTCTGTGCATGGATCCCGCCGACGATTGTTACGGCACTGTGTTTTCCTGTTTCTGCAGGATCGCTCTTCATCGTGATATTTACAAAACCCGCTTTTTTCTTCTTTACAGGGCCTTCCTCGGGATAAGCCTTGCAGTATCTGCAATATTCCTTTATGAAATTCTCCTGCCTTGTTCTACCGCAGAAATAAACGTAATCCGGCCGGTATTCGTCAAATGCCCTTCTGAAATCCTTGTCAAACTGACCGTCCCATATGACAGAGTCAATCTCTCTGCTTTTCAAATGAGCCTGCAGACACTCGAGCTCATAAGGCTCGTCGTCTATGATACCCGCAAAATCGTAGAATGACCGCGAAGTTTCGGGATTCGCAAGCAGTACTTTCATTTTTTATTATCCTCTTTCCTTAGACTAACTTTAAAACAGCCCCGCCGTAGGCCTTTATATGCAGCCTGCCCTCCGGCTTTATGTCTGCAGCCGTTTTTTCTTTTCCTGCTGCATTCCCACCTTTGTCCGACGGTTCGCAACCGGTCAAATTCCCGCTTCCGGTCACATAAACAGTATCCGCACCCTCCGCGCATATGTCCGCATATTCAATGCATCTTTCGTCATTTGAATTATTGACGATCACAAAAAGCGTCTCTTCGGCGCATTTACGTTCGAAAACATACAATCCGCGTTCATCCGCGTACACCTTGCGGTATCCGCCTCCGGTAAGTGCCGGATGGGCTTTTCTGAGCGATATCCACTCCGAAAGCTCTGTTTTGAAGCCTTCTGAAGTATTATCCCACGGGAACGGTGCCCGGTATTCTTTCTCGGTATTACCGGTCATAAAGCACTCATCCCCATAGAAAATCGAAGGTATTCCGGGAGCGGTAAGCAGATAGAAAAAAGCAAGCCGCAATCTGTCGGTATCCCCGTTGCAATGGTAGAGAAACCTTGGTACATCATGGGAATCGAGGAAATTCATCTGAACATTGGCAACCGGTGCGGGATAGCGCATCAGCGCCTTCTGCATCTGCTCGTCGAATTCTGCGGCGCCGATCTTCCTCTGTGCAAAGAAATCACGGCACAGATTCATAAATGTATAATTCATTGCGGAATCAATCTGATCCCCTTTGAGCCATACAACGGCATCTTCCCATATTTCCGCTATCAGGAACGCATCCGGCTTTTCTTCGAGCACGGCATGCCTGAACGCCCTCCAGGTGTCGTGATCCACCTCATTGGCAACATCCAGCCGCCATCCGTCTATATCAAACTCGCTGATCCAGTATCTGCCGACACTGCAGATATAATCGCGCATTTCCCTGTTACCGGTGTTCAGCTTTGGCATCTTCTTCACATATGCGAAGCACTCATAGTTGGGCGGATATTCGTACCTGATCGGGAAATTCAGCTTGTAGAACCAGTCACCGTATTTCGACCTTTCCCCTTTTTCGAGCACATCCCTGAATGCGAAGAAATCAGGTCCGCTGTGATTAAACACTCCGTCAAGGATTATCTTCATACCGTTGGCATGAAGTTTTTCAACCAGTTCCTTAAAATCCGCCTTGGTCCCGAAACAAGGATCGATATCAAAATAATCGATCGTATCGTATTTGTGATACGAATTGGCCCTGAAAATCGGATTCAGATAGACCAGATTAACACCGAGACTCTTCAGATATCCTATATTTTCGATAATGCCCCTTAATGTGCCGCCATGCATGCCTTCGGATATTCCGGCTTGGGCTTCGGCTTTCACCCCGGCCTTACTATCTGCGGCACCGGCTATTGCGCCGGTTCCTGCATCCGCGATATCCGCGCCCACGATCACCTTGCGGTCCGAAATACCCCGCTCCTTATCCGCGAAGCTGTCGGGGAATATATGATACATCACCGCTCCGTTTGTCCAATCCGGCTTTTTCAAAATTTCCTCGCGGCGGATATACGGGAACTGGAAATACTCCGTCCTGCTGGCATCCAGCTCTTCGACAAAACCGCGGGAATAATAGTACAGCGTCTCATTGCCGGAAGTCAGCTTAAAATAATAGCAGACGCGGTTATAATCACTGCTGATCTCAGTTTCAAAATAATCAAACAGATCGTCACGGGCGCAGATCTCCATCTTTAGTTCCGTGACAGGGATCGGCTCAACCTCGGCAACCCTGTTGCCGTAGTACAGCATACATGTATCTATATCGTTCTTGGCGGTCCTTATGCGCACCGTGATCGATCTCTCATCGGTCGAATATGCATACTGAGACAGCGGAATATGTAAAATAGCCTCTTTTTTCATACTAACCCAACCTGTTCATGAATAATTATTTTGTTAATCCTTCTCTATACGCCGAATCCCGTCATCATCAGGCATGAACCGTCAATTTCCCTCACCGACCCAAAGCCCGTGCAGCTCATGATATAGCGCAGTTCATTGTTCACACCGGTAATAAAATCAGCAACGCCCTGCATGCCGTTCTTCTCAAGCGAAGGCAGCATCGATCTTCCGACTGCCGCAGCATCCGCACCGAGCGCAAGTGCCTTGTAAACATCAGCGCCGCTTGCGATACCGCAGTCCACTATGATCTTTACATTGCGCCCCGCAAGTGCTTCCCTGATCCGGGGCAGTACCATCATCGGCGGTACCGCATAAGGCAGCCTTCCGTGATGATGGCTCACGATAATGGCCGAAGCGCCGATATCTGCACATTTTACAGCGTCCTCTGCGCTCAATACGCCCTTGACAACAAACGGAAGAGCCGTGGATTCAACATAAGAGCGCAGCATATCAGCGGTCTGCACCGCCATCTCTTCGCCTATAACGACATCGAGTCCGCCCATTCCGAAAATATGGTCAATGTCCATTCCGATGCCGAATGCGCCCGAAGCAGCCGCAAACTGCATCTGATCCCTCACTTTCCCATTATCGGCGTAGGGCTTTACTATCCTGACCGTTTTCGCGCCGGTCTGCGCTCCCGCTTTCATAATGCTTTCAAAGCGGTCATTTTCCATCATTCCCACAAAATTGAGTATATTCAGCTTTCCCGCGGCAATCGTATATTCCTCGAGGCCTGCGGTTTCACGGCCGTTATATTGTCCCAGATGCGAAAATGCCGGAGTCATGACAGGCATATCAAATGTTTCGCCGAAGAATTCGGTTTTTGTATCGGCAACAACCGAATCTATCAGCCTTTCCGTTATCAGAATGCTGTCCATGTATCGGGCGGTTATCACATTGGCATCGGAAATTCTGTTATATTCCATTCAGTTCTCCCTTCAGATATTCAAAATACTTAAGATATTCCTCATCGGTTTTCAGATGTTCCAGGATAATAGGCATGTCCGGGTCAAGCTCATGCATTTTCTTTACATAATACTTAAGCGGGAATTCGCCGCATCCGGGAGGACATTCTTCGAGCTGCAGCGTATACTCTCTTTTCAGGTGTACATCCTTGATATGACAGCTCCTGATGCTTCTTCCTATCAGGTTTGCGCAGTCATTGATCAGTTCCTCGGCCTCAAAATATCTTTGCATGGAATTGACCATATTGATGATGTCCATATGGACCGCAAATTTGTCACGATCCACTTCCTCCATCAGCCACATATAGTCAAGAGGCCCGGTCGGAACCATCCAGGGCATGGGTTCAATTGTAAAATATGTTCTCTTCACCTCTGCGCGGTCAATAATCTCGCGTATCATTTCCACTGTTTTCTTTCTGGCTTCCACCGAAAAGTTCTCGCGGTATCCTCCGTCCCATATCGGTCCGAAAGCCCCCGCAACATTGACGGCGCAACGTGCGCCTATACGGTCGGCCATTTTCAGCTGAGCGACACAGTAATCCCTGTTCTCAGCCCGTTCAACCGGATCGGAAGCAAGCGCATTCCTCCAAATCCCGACTTCCGCTATGAGCAGCCCGTGTTCGTCAGCAGCCCTCTTATATGCATCGATTTTTTCTTCCGGTTCATTGCTCTGAACCGGAAATACAACAGCCCTGCAACCCAGTTCCGCCTGCTGTCTTGCCCATTCTTCGGGCGAAGAGTGTTTCAGCGGCGATGAAATCCCCAATCTCATATTTGCCCCTTTCCTTCAGCATGACCGCTTCAATTGATATTGTTGACCACTCCTACCGATACATATCCGTCCAGGATCGCCTTAAAATCGGTCCCTTCCTCGGCTTCTTCATTGTAGATATCATCCACAACATAGATCATCGTGCCGTCCTCTTTGGTCTCCTCCAGCTTGTAATGAGCATGGTAAAATGAATCTATCGAAGTCGTGCAGTCCCGCTTGATCCCCTTGCACTGAGCCATTTTGCAGCCCGGGAAATTGATGTTCAAGATCCGGTTTCTCCCGTATCTCTGATCGATGTATTCCTCAAGCAGTTCCGCAAGATATGCATCCGTAACTTCATGACATTGTCCGGCATCCTCTGACAGCGCTATAGCTCCGAAGCCCTGGTATGCCGCTTCAAATGCCGCTCCCGCCGTGGCGGAATACTGTATATCTCCGGCCACGTTATAGCCGTAATTGATCCCCGAGAGGACCACATCGGGCCTGTATGGCATCAGTCCGAGTCCGCCCGCTCTGACGCAGTCGGCCGGCGTTCCGCTGCAGGCAAAAGCCTTTACGCCTTCAACCGGAAAATCATGTTCTTTCATTTTCACGACTTCACGCAGTATGATACTGTGTGAAGCCGCGCTTCTCTGGCTTTCGGGCGCTATGACCCATACCTCGCCGAGTTTGACGGCTGCCCGGGCAAGCCTGGCAATACCCGGTGCATCGATCCCGTCGTCATTTGTGATCAATATCCTTCTCATATTTTCTCCGTAATCAACCTTATGAATTCAGTACTTCATCCACATATCTTTCAAGATAGGGATCGGATCTTCTCGTGAATCCGCGGCTCTTCATCATCGTAACGAGCTTCGCGGCGATCTTCTCAGTCAGTTTGACCAGCGGATCCGCCGTATTCAGGTTATCCGGATCGTAATTTCTTCCTTCCCAAAGGTTTAAATTGCAGTTCTGTTCCGAAAATTCCCTGATCAGGCCCGAGAAAACATTGCCGCTCTCGTCTTTGTCCATCTCGGACAATCTTCTGAAAGTCCATTTATAATAAGGCGGATATTCGCGTTTCATCAGAAAATAAAGCTGCATAGCCGATTCGAGCCCCTGTGCCTGGCACATGCGGGCTGCGACAATATCGCCTCTTGACATGCATCTTGCGTAATTGACCTGCATTGCTGCGGCAAATGCGTGCAATTCTTCTGCAATGCGGTTTTTCCAGATGTGATCCGGATAATATTTCAGCAGCAGACGCCTGAATGCCGTAAATATCCCCGCATCGTCCCTGAATACCTCGCCGTTGACAGCGGTTGCAAGGCAACTGTGATCGAGAGCAAGCCAGTCGCTGTCCTTCATCTTGCAGTTTTGCGTGTCACAATCTATCCCCAGAATATCCGAATAATGATCATGGATCGAGATGACCCCGCGTCTTTCACTCAGCCTTTCGCTGAGTCCCGCGCCTCCGGGTTCCGAATCAACCAGCGCTTCGTAAGCACGGGCCAGTGGAGCCCCGATCTCGCGCATATCCTCATCGGTCAGCCACAGGCAGACTCCGGTTCCGAAATCATGGTCCCTCGAAATGAAGTCGTCATAACCGAAGCAGTCGGATCCTTCACCGACGATCCCCACCGCTATCCGGTTCTCATATTGCGGAAATCTCTTTTTGATCAGATCAGCCACCTTGTTCTCATAGAACCGGCGGCTTCCGTCTATTGCCGGACGCATACTTTTCCCTCGTTTTCTGTACAGATACAATGGATTAATCTTATTTAGTTACGCAGTTTTAAGCCTGAGCTTGCGGAGCATGAACACATATATCACAAATAATGCGGCCGCAAAGCATATCCCTGCCGGGTATGAAACGCCGGCCGTGAGACCAAAGCCCTCATTTGCCATCAGAATATATGTCAGGCTGACCGCAGACATGAACGAAGCGGGCATTGCGGTAAGCAGCGAGCCGAAGCGGTATCTGCCCTTTGCGGTCAGATATGCCGTCGCCACCCACAATGCGATCATCGCAAGCGTCTGGTTGGACCACGAGAAATATCTCCAGAGCACATTAAAATCCATCTGTGTAAGGATCGCCCCAACTCCGAGCAAGGGTACCGTGATAAGCAGACGGTTCCTGATCTTACGCTGGTCAAGCCCGGTGATCTCGGCAATGATGAGGCGGGCGCTTCGAAATGCCGTGTCGCCGGATGTGATCGGGCAGATAACAACACCTACTATCGCAAGGATACCGCCTACAGTTCCGAGCATCTTGCTGGAAATCTCGTAGACCGTTCCCGATTGTCCGAGCTCGGTCAGTGCATTTTGAAGAAGCTGAGTAGTTCCGTAGAAAGCAACTCCTGCTGCCGCCCAGATCAGAGCTATTACCGATTCGGCGATCATTGCGCCGTAAAATACCTTTCTGCCCGCTTTCTCGCTCGTGATGCACTTGGCGATCATCGGAGACTGGGTTGCATGAAATCCCGAAATCGCTCCGCAGGCCACCGTAACAAACATAAAGGGCCAAACCGGAAGTCCGTCGGGATGCAGGTCGGCAAATGATATCTCGGGGATGTGATAGCCGCCGATCACCGTACCGCCCATGACGCTGACAGCCATAACGATCAGGATGATTCCGAAGACCGGATAAAGCTTGCCGATCAGCTTATCGATCGGAAGAAGTGTAGCAAGCAGATAATACAGCAGGATCACGACGATCCAGAATGTCTCGTTCAGGCTTCCGGGCGTCAGCCTTGCGATCAGTGCCGCGGGACTGTTGACGAACACGGTTCCGGTCAGCGCCAGAAGCACTACGGAGAATATACGCATTACCCACTTGGCGCCGTTTCCCAGATATGTTCCCGACAGCTCGGCGATCGCTGCTCCCCTGTGGCGCCCAGATAACATTCCGCACATATAATCATGTACAGCGCCTCCGAGGATCGATCCGATCACGATCCACAAAAAAACGACCG
>JAGCZE010000222.1 GCA_017960415.1 Lachnospiraceae bacterium | reverse complement strand
GTCCGCGATAGTCGCGCCCCGCGAGGGGCGTGTGAGTTGAAACGCGTACGGGATAGGATAGAAGTCCTTGACTCTGGTCGCGCCCCGCGAGGGGCGTGTGAGTTGAAATACCACAAGGGCAAACATACCTTTAACTTACAAGGTCGCGCCCTGAGAAGGGCGCGTGAGGTGGTATAGGAAGTTCTGGATGTGTGTTATCAAGGAAATCAATAAACTCATCATTCAGGGATTATTTCAGGGATATTCTATGGATGAAAAAAATAAAATGACGACATATGGGTTGGAATACTGATTTTGGCGATATATAATATGTTTATGAAACTATAAACCGCCCAACATATAAAATCATACAGCTTCTGGTGAAATATACGACGGAGAAACGCATATGAAGATTATCGGAAGGGAACGTGAAAAAGACATTCTGATGCAGTGCCTTAAATCCCAAAGACCGGAATTAGTGGCTGTTTACGGAAATCTTGGAGTTGGAAAGACATATTTGGTAAAGGAGTTTTTCAATAAACATATAACATGCTTGCCAATAAAAAGGGATTTCACAATAGGGTTACGAAGCAAATCCATCTTGATCCGTTAAGTATCCCTTTATCTTCATTAAGAGCTTCAAAGGAGCACAAAATGCCTTACATCAAGATCAACGACTCAATTTCCCTCTTTTACGAGGAGTTCGGCAGCGGCGACAATTATATCCTGTCATCGCAGGCGGGATTTTACAAGAAGGGTATGCAGCAGTATATGGCGGAGCTTGGGTATCACCTGATCTGCATTACGATCAGGGGCTTTGCGCCGTCGTCGTTTGTTACGGAAGATTACGGAAGCGAGTGGTACGATAGATTCGCGGACGATGTTGTTGCTGTGGCAGATGCTCTGAATATCGACACATTCGTGTATATGGGGGCGTCGCATGGTGCGGGGATAGGCTGGCATCTGATGCTGCGTCATCCGGAGAGAGTGACGGCTTTCATTGCCGTGGTGGCAGGGCCTCACAGCCTGAAAGAGGGCGTGATGTCCTATCGGCAAATGCTGGAGCAGGGAATTATCAAGACTCCGCCTCCGTTTGATCCCGAAATTGACGATGATCCGGCAAGACAAAAGCGTAGGGATATCCGCAGTGAGCATATTTCGAAACTGCCTCCTGCCGATCCGCGCCAGCAGAGGATCGATTACGGAAGGCCGCTGATGGCACTCGGAAGTGAGGAGAGACTGTGTGAGGAGCTTAAAAAGATCAAGACGCCGACGCTCCTGATCGGCGGCATGGAGGATCCGATCGCGAAGCCCGAACTGATGATGCGTACAGCCTCCTGTCTTCCACACTGCAAGCTTGTTATGTATTCAAACTGCGGTCATAATATTGATACTGATATTATTGAAGAAGTCTCCGATGAGGCGGACAGATTCATCAAAAACGTTCAAAAGACCGGAAAATGTTATATTCCTGTAAGTGAACAGACTTAAGCCGAAGTTATTGACAAGTATCCGAATATGCATAAAATAGAACTATAAGTACTATTTCAAATCATTTACACCATATCTGAAAGGAGATTTTCATGAAACGTTACAAATTATTTGCTGGCTTATTGCTGCTGGTTCTGGCTATTCTGATCCCGAATGCCGTATCCACGCAGGCGGCCGTATCCAAGAAGGTTGAGCTGGAACCCTGGTTCCACAGCATTCACAGTTCGGTTGTGGTATATGTAAAAACTTCCCTTAAAGACGTTGTTTCTTATGAGATTGCAGAGGGCAAGATTAAGAAGACTGCTGATAAATACTGGAAAAAAGCTGTTTATCATAACGCTGACTACAGCTATTATGACTCAGAGACAGGAATTACAGAATTTCCTTTTGACGTTTATAAGAACGGTACATATTCGGTAAGAGTTACCACGAAATCAGGCAAGAAATATGTGAACTATATTAAGATCAGCCATATTGAACCCGTCAGTGATCGCGGAAAGCTCGTTGCCAATATCAAAAAGATTTCCAAGCCCGATTCCAAGGGTAACTATACTATTACTGTAGACTATAAGGACGAGCTTACCGTTTCCGAGTCATTGTTCGAAGGAACCAAGGTCGGAGATGTTGTTTCGGTAGGCGGAAGGGAAGTGGAAATCCTGGATTTCATGACTCAAAACGCGGATTACGAGACAACCAGCCAGAAGAAGTATGATGAAAATGTCGAGTGCGTCGTGGTCCTTCCGAAAAATGCAGGAGACTTCTATGATCTGGAAGCCAATTCCTACATTGCCGAAAATCCTAAAAATGCTGATTTTGGATTTATAAGAAACGCAGATACTTTCATAGCCTATGACGATTTCGAGTATTGGGCATTTGGAGGAGATTATTATGTTAATCTCTATGATACGGTTTATGCCGGTGTGAAGCTGAAGGTTACGGCTGATACTTTAGTCAGACTGGCTTACGCAAACAGAGACCTGTATGGGGATATTCCTACTGTTTCCGGTACCGATTACTGTGCGGCTTGGAAAGGTACAAAGAAATTAGAAGACGCATATGTTTATACCGACTTAGACCTGCATATATATGAGAAATACACCAAGAAGAAGGGCTTTACCGACACTGTCAGCGAGATCGTCGAAATATATACTCCGTGATAGCAGGAAACAACATTATTTATCTTGAAAAGCACCATATTTTTACCGTAAAACATTTTTCCCTTACAGCAAAAATTTTACTTGCAAATAAAGGTTGCCTGTGATATAATTCGAATGCTGTGTGTCCGAGTGCTTAATAAGCATCACCGGAGGCTGGTGCCGGTCGGACAGAATAATATTATGAGAGGTGAAAAGCTATGAGAGAAGATATCCAGCCTAAATATTATCAGGCTAAGGTTACCTGCAACTGCGGTAACGAATTTACAACAGGATCAACCAAACCCGAGATTCACGTTGAAATCTGCTCAAAGTGCCATCCGTTCTATACAGGACAGCAGAAGGCAGTTCAGGCTCGTGGTGCTATCGATAGATTCAATCGTAAGTACGGTCTTGATAAGTAAAACTGCAACAGATGAAGCTGGATTGCATCGAGGCACTTTAGGTGTCGGCAATCCGGCTTTTCTTTTATGGTATGGTAAGTTTTTTCACGGGACTATTGATCGCAGGATCATGTAATGATCTTGATCACGGACCGTCGTTCTGGGAGGATATGAGAGTATGAAGGGATCAGGCATTGGCGGACAGGCCGTCATGGAAGGCGTTATGATGAAGAACGGCAGCGATTATGCCGTTGCTGTAAGAAAGCCTGATGGAGAGATCATTGTAGATAAACAGAAATTCAAGAAATTCGGTGAGGGGATCAAGGTGTTCGATCTGCCGATATTCAGGGGAGTTGCGGCATTTATCGATTCATTGAGACTCGGCATCGGGACGCTGATGTATTCGGCGAATTTCTTTGAAGATGATGAACCTGCGGAGAAGAAAAAGACTCCCGAGCAGCAGAAGAAGGAAGACAAGGTGGTCATGACGCTGACTGTGATACTTGCGGTTATCATGGCTGTCGGCATTTTCATGGTACTTCCTTATTTCCTGTCGCAGCTTCTGAAGAAGGTGATCGCATCCACGGCGCTGCTTACCCTGCTTGAGGGCATTATCCGTATTGTGCTGTTCATTGGCTATATAGCCGCTATTTCGTGCATGAAGGATATAAAACGTGTATTCATGTACCACGGTGCCGAGCACAAGTCGATCAACTGTATTGAGAACGGCCTGGAACTGACGGTCGCCAATGTGAGAAAATCGTCCCGCAGACATAAGAGATGCGGAACGAGCTTTTTGCTTGTCGTAATGCTGATCAGTGTGTTCCTTTTCATGTTTATCAGAGTGGATCAGGCATGGCTGCGTATCGTGCTGAGACTCCTTCTGGTTCCGGTTATAGCGGGTATTTCCTATGAGTTTATCAGGCTTGCGGGCAGGAGCAATTCGAAAATAGTGGATATCTTGAGCAAGCCCGGACTTGCCCTTCAGGGACTTACAACATCCGAGCCCGACGACTCAATGATAGAGGTTGCTATCGCTTCGGTTGAGGCTGTGTTCGATTGGAAAGATTTCCTTGAGAAATTTGATGAAAATGACGGCGAGAGCTGTGAACTGACCGGAAAAGATAAATCTCAGACCGTATCCGGGTCAGGG
>JAGCZE010000221.1 GCA_017960415.1 Lachnospiraceae bacterium | reverse complement strand
CGTGAAATCGCGGGCGTTGTGTTCACAAACGTCAAAGCATGCGCCGCAGGACACGCAGCGATTGCCATCGACCACGATCCTTGAATTGCCGTTTTCGTCGGGTTCGGTGGAAACACAGGCACCGATGCAGCTGCAGGCACGAATGCACTTGTTGCAGCCGATACAGTGTTCGTTTGTGTATACAAGACCTTCTGTAACATTTTTATAACCAATTGCCGTATTATTTTGCATACGGTCAAAAGTTGCATCATGCTCAGACATTACAGCTACCTCCGCGAATATGACAAGATCATTTATGACGATTAAATATACATTTCAATTTGTCGCTTTAAAGCAGTACACTTTATCACTTTAAAGCATAGCATCGATTGGTTTTTTTGTCAACCTCAAAGAAAGGCCGGATAAGCTTTTTTCATATGAGAGTGAACAGAACACGATCACGAAAAAAGGGCTTGTTGTGACAGTATGATTATGGTAATCTTTGAATATACGGTATATGTGGTACTATCCTCTGATCTGACAGCCGGATGGTACTATAAAACTAATCGGTATGAACCGGAATATAGTTTATAGTAAATGAGACAACTAATTTTGTTTAATGTCTGATTTTACGACTGAGTATTTATATGAGCAGAATTAATTTCAAAATAGGATTTGGATACGCATTTATCCACTTTTCGATGGAGGTACTGTGTTTCTTCTTTCTGTACCGGATATTCTCGGGAGGAGAAGCATGGTGGAGCATAGCAATGATATATGATACGTTAGCGTTTGCCGGGCAGGTACCCGTGGGTTCCTTCTGCGAGAAGCATCCGCAGTTTAAGCCGGGAATCCTGGGGGCCGTGCTGCTTATTGTCGGGGCAGCCGTCGGGCTTGCCGCGGCGGAAAGTGTTATAGAAGTCGGTACATTGGCAGGACTTTCGACAGGAGGTACAGCAGGTACTGTGACGGACAGCAGCCTGATCAGCAAGCTGCTTGTTGATACCATCGGACCGGATGCAGCCGGTTCCTTTTCTGCAATCGCAGCGATCGCCGGATTTGTGATCTTGAGCATCGGCAATGCCTTTCTTCATATCAGCGGGGCGCTGGCCACATTAAGGGCTTCACGCGGGCGTTTGAGCGAAACCGGAATATTTGTCGGCGGAGGTGCCTTCGGTGTGATCACCGGAAGACTTCTCGGAAGCGGCAATGGGCCTGTTTGGATACCGTTTGTACTGATGGCGGTTGCGTTTGTGCTGATCATCATTATAGACAGGTACCCGCTTTCGTTCCGGGATTTTCCCTGTGATCACAATGTTGCGGCCGACCGCCCGATCGAAGTTATAATCATTGTACTGGCTGCTGTGGTTGCGATCCGCTCATATATCGGCAATGGGATCCCGATGCAGTGGAAGCAGACCGTGTTTGAAACGATCATGCTGTATGTTGCGATGGGAGCCGGAAAAATGGCAGGCGGAGTTCTCGCAGACCTGTTCGGGACGCGCAGGGTTGGCGTGATCAGCTGTATTGCCGCAGTTCCGTTCTTATTGCTCGGCAACAGCATTATGTGGGTGTCACTGATCGGTATATTTTTATTCTCGATGACTATGTCGATAGCCCTGGGCGGTATCGTTTCGGTATTGAAGACCAATCCGGGCGTAGCCTTCGGGATTACCACATTTGCGCTGTTTCTGGGGAGTCTGCCGATCTTTTTCGTACCCATGCCAAAGGGCATCATAATGAATATCCTGCTTGCACTCTTATCGCTTCTGAGTGCGGGCGGCATATATATTACCACAAAAAATTCTTAAGACTTTTTCAAGGAGGAAACATATGTTATCATTTTTGGACATTGCAAACCCGGCTGAAGAGCTGATAAGCAGCGACGCCGGTGTATTTGCGCTCATCGGGTTTCTTATTCTCGTAGCAGTTGTAGCGGTAGTAGTGATAGTCAGGATCGTTCGCAAAAAACATAAGAATCCTGCTGCCGGACAGGAATCGGGAGTTGTTGCCGGAAATAAACCCGGAGATATGGGGGATGCCAGATGAGCAGATATATTTCACTTTTGGATGAGGTCTATGTAGAGAGCCCGATCCAGCAGCTGACAGAGAATATCGAATCCAATACCGGCACATGGGTGATCGTTGGAGTGCTGGTCGCTGTCGTTGTTGTGGCGGCATGTCTTATAATCAGGACAGTCAGAAAGAAAAAGTAGGGTTGGGGGAAAACCATGTTTACATCATTTCTGGATGCCGCGCTTCCGGATCCCGTAATAGAAGAAAGCAGCATATTGCCGATCCTAATAATTGTTGCGGTCGTTGTTGCGGCAGCGATCCTGGTACGGTATGAGATCAAGAGATCCCGTGATAAAAAGCAGGGTCAAAATGCGCAAAATAACACTGACACCAATGCAAACAAAACAGATGATCCCGGCAGTGCCGGGAGTAAAACTGACAGATGATAACGGTAGAAAATACCGGTAATGCCTATGTTAACAGCACTCATTGATACGATCGTGATAGAAGCGGCGGTTACATTTCTGATAATGTGGCTAAAGGGCTATCACAATATACATAAGCGGAAAGTCAAAAATAACGCCATTGTCCGCAAATCAGAAGCAGGCAGTGAAAATTCCGGTGAACAGCAGCAGGAGCATGCAACGGAACAAAAAAACGCAAATGTGTGGCCCCGGGCAAGGAAAATGGTATATTACAACCTGCTCTGCAATATGCTCACGAATCCGGTTCTCAACCTGACCTTGTTCGGGGCGGCGTGGCTTGGTGCAGGCCGGGGACTGATCAATGTGCTCATTGCAGTCGGCGAGATCTGTGTCGTGGCATCGGAATACGGCCTTTACAGACTGATGTCGCAGGAATCCCGCAGACTGTGCCTCGCAGTTTCACTGATCACAAATATTGCTTCGTTTCTGGCGGGATTGTTGATCGCGTGAACGGATGGATATGCCAATCGGAAAGCTCATTGAAAGTAAGCTTTCATGAACGTTTCGTTGGCATAACTGTGAATTGTAACAGAATAATACACAATATTCAGGAGGATCACGGGTATGGGAGAATATTCAAAGATCCACAGATTCCACAAGGCAGGCGAGGAAGCCAACATTTACAATGTCGGGGATTACGGTGTTCCGGAGTACTCATTGTTCACCAGTACAAAGGTTTTCACGCTGCATCATCACATCGATATTACCGATTCGAATGAAAACATCATCTACCAGGCACGCTCGAAAGTGATCTCACTGCATGACAAGACTGATGTATTCAAGGCTTCGGGGGAACAGATAGCTCATATTGAACGTAAGCTGATCTCGTTGCATGAGCGTCATTATATCACGATGGCGGACGGCCTGAAATTCGAGATTTCCAACGAACTGTTCCATCTGATCAAGGATATTACCAATATCGAAGGGCTCGGATGGCAGCTCAAGGGCAACATCCTCGGTCTCAATTTCGAGCTTCGTGACGCGGACGGCAGTATTATAGCGGTGATCGGTCAGAAGATGCTGTCGATCCATGATAAATACTGCATTGATATTTACAAAAGGGAACATGAGCAGATCGTTGTCGCGATCCTTGTTACGCTTCAGCATATGATGCGTGACAGAGCAAACAGGGCAGCTTCGGGCGGAAGCTCAGGCGGATCGTCATCGGGCGGCTGAAATACAGAAAGGCTTTTTTAGTTAAATCAAATCATGGCGATCGGCGCGATCAGTGCTTTGAAGAGAAGAAGTATTTTGACAGTTATTGGGGGAAAACTTCAACATATAAGGTTATAAGTGACAGACTGAAAAGCAATTTCAAAGGAATGAAAGATTGCGTCATACGTATGCTTGCCGGCGAGAATGTTGATGTTAATGTTACGAGCTATCTGAATACCATGGATTCTTTCGAGTCTCGGAATGATGTATTTACATATCTGATCCATCTCGGGTATCTGGCATATGACAGGGAAACGAAGACCTGCCGCATACCGAACAGGGAAATTCGCCAGGAATGGTTTAATGCGGTTGAAACAGATGACGAGTACAGTATCACCAATGAAATTATCGAGGCTTCGAAGGAACTTCTGCAGGAGACTTTGATATGATGTTTTCAAGGAGCTGACGACCGGCAAAGGCTTTGCGGATGTGGTGTTTGTTCCGATTGTCAAGGATATGCCGGCAATGATAATAGAACTGAAACATAATAAATGTACTGAAAGTGCTATCGATCAGATCAGGGATAAGAGGTATTTTGAATCGCTGATACACTATCGGGGAAACTTGCTTTTTGTGGGTATCAATTAT
>JAGCZE010000220.1 GCA_017960415.1 Lachnospiraceae bacterium | reverse complement strand
CTGCTATGAAAGAGCTCAGATGGCTCTTCACGACAGAGACGTTCGCCGTTACTTCGCAACAGGTATGGCAGGTCTTTCTGTTGTTGCTGACTCCTTATCAGCTATTAAATATGCTAAGGTTAAAGTTATCCGTGACGAAGACGGTATCATCACCGACTTCGAGACCACAGGTGACTTCCCTAAATATGGTAACGATGATGATCGTGTTGACTCCATTGCTACAGAACTTGTACACAAGTTCATGACAATGATCAGAAGACATCACACCTACAGAGAAGGCTTCCCTACAATGTCAGTTCTTACAATTACCTCTAACGTTACATATGGTAAGGCTACAGGTAATACACCTGACGGACGTAGAAAAGGCCAGCCTTTCGCTCCCGGTGCTAACCCGATGCATCAGCGTGATACTCACGGTGCAGTTGCTTCTCTTTCTTCAGTTGCTAAGCTTCCTTTCATGGATTCTCAGGACGGTATCTCCAATACCTTCACTATTATCCCCGGAGCACTCGGCAAGGAAGATCAGATCTTTGCAGGTGATATCGACATCGATTTAAACAAATAATCTAAGATTTAAGGAGGTGCTTCCTATGGACGCAAAAGGTATGGATCAAAACGCTATGATCGACGACCTTGTTAAGATGCTCGATTCGGGCATGGCAAACGGAGTCGGACATGTAAATGTTGATTATAACGAAAACGCCGCACCCAAGACAGTTGAAACCATGGGGTGCACAGATTGTTCCAGAACGCCTTTGGCCTGCAGTGTTCCTACACTGCACCAGGGTCTGGACGCATATGAATAAAGGATCGCTGCCGATCCGGCAAACGATCCGCTAATGCAATTTACAAAATAAGGAGGAAAAAACAATGGCAGCAGCAAGTGCAGCACAGGTTACAAACCTTGTATCATTACTTGACGGCTATGTAACAAAAGGTGGCCATCACCTTAATGTTCATGTATTAAACAGAGATACTCTTATTGATGCTCAGGCTCATCCCGAGAACTATCCTCAGCTTACGATCCGCGTATCCGGATACGCTGTTAACTTCATTAAGTTAACACCCGAACAGCAGGCAGATGTTATCTCCCGTACATTCCACGAAGCTATCTAATCAAGTACTTACAAGCCCGGAGATAATTCCGGGCTTGTTTTGTATTAAAACCTAACGAAAGAAGGATAAACTATGCAGGGAAGAATCCATTCACTACAAAGTTTCGGTACAGTAGACGGCCCCGGAGTAAGATATGTGGTATTCTTACAAGGCTGTCCCATGAGATGCCTCTATTGTCACAATCCCGACACCTGGGAAGTCAATGCCGGCGAGCTTATGGATACGGACTATATTATCGAACAATTTGAACGTAATCGCGGTTTCTATAACGGCGGCGGTATAACCGTTACAGGCGGTGAACCTTTGGTACAGATCGATTTTGTGACCGAATTGTTCGAAAAAGCCAAAGAAAAAGATATTAATACCTGCATTGACAGTTCAGGTATAACCTTCAATCCCTCAAATCCCGACATACTTGCCAAATTTGACAGACTTATGAAGGTTACGGATCTTGTTATGCTTGATATCAAGCATATTGACAATGAAAAGCACAAAGAACTGACATCCCAGTCCAACGCAAATATTCTTGCGTTTGCACAGTATCTTTCCGATAAGGGTATAGAGATCTGGATAAGACATGTTTTAGTGCCCGGATATACCGATATAGATGATTATCTGTACAAACTCGGATATTTTATCGGCGGACTCAAAACATTAAAGGCTCTGGATGTTCTTCCTTACCATACAATGGGTGAAGTTAAATACGAAAAGCTTGGTATCGATTACAAGCTTAAAGGCGTTCCCGCCATGACACAAAAGGAAGCCATCGAGAAGAAACAAGTCATCCTTGAAGGTATAAAAGCAAGAAGGGACGAGGATTCCAAATAACTATATTAAAGGAAAATTAACTTGTGTATTTATCCCCGTTGTATTAGAATTAATTAGACTAAGATGATAATAATATCTATAAGGAGGTGTCATATATGGCATTTTGTATTGGCGATTCTTGTGTATCCTGCGGATCATGTGAAGCACAGTGCCCCGTTGGAGCAATCAGTGCCGGTGATTCCAAATTCGAAATCGATCCCGATGTATGCATTTCATGTGGTGCATGCGCAGGTCAGTGTCCTGTAGGCGCTATTTCAGAAGAGTAATTAAATTAGACAATAAAAAGGCTGTGCGATCCGCACAGCCTTTTTATTATACATTTCTAATGAAAATCGTCTCTTTTTCTTGCAAGATTGGCAAACTTGGTAAGTTCCGAAAGCCATGCAAGCTCTACGGTTCCGATAGGGCCGTTACGCTGCTTGGCTATTATGATCTCCGATATGCCCTTCTTTTCCGTATCTTTATTGTAATAATCGTCTCTGTATATAAACATTACAACATCGGCATCCTGCTCGATCGCACCGGACTCACGAAGGTCTGAGAGCATGGGCCTGTGATCGGGACGCTGCTCGACCGCACGGCTGAGCTGTGAAAGAGCAATGACCGGAACATTTAATTCCCTCGCAAGACTCTTTAATGCTCTTGAAATATCTGAAATCTCCTGCTGTCTTGAATCGGTTTTTCCGGAACCTGTCATAAGCTGTAAATAGTCGATGATAACAAGCGACAGACCGTTTTCGATCTTATATTTACGGCATTTTGAGCGAAGTTCGGATACGCTTATACCGGGAGTATCATCTATTATGAGCTTGGATTCTCCGATGTCCCCCGCTCCTTCGACAAGCATCTCCCACTCTGAATCGGAAAGATTACCCGTCCTCAGCTTCTGAGCCTCGACTCCCGACTGAAGAGAAAACAGACGGTTTACAAGCTGCTCCTTCGACATTTCCAGACTGAATACAGCCGTACACACCTGATTCTTGATGGCAACATGCTGGGCAATATTAAGCGCAAATGCCGTTTTACCCATTGAAGGACGTGCGGCTATAAGAACAAGGTCTGAGTTTTGTAATCCCGCGGTCTTATAATCAAGATCCGTAAAACCTGTTGCTATACCTGTGACGGCTCCCTTATTTCGTGCTGCGATCGCGATCTTATCAAGCTGATTGTTAACCGCAACGCTGATCGGCACAAAATCACCGGCATTCCTCTTCTGAACGACTTTGAATATTTCTTTTTCCGCTTCATCCAGGATCTTATTTAAAGGCTCTTTTTCGGCATACGCGGTGTT
>JAGCZE010000019.1 GCA_017960415.1 Lachnospiraceae bacterium | reverse complement strand
TTGTATTCGGCTTTCCGGTGATCTACAATCCGTCATTGGCACTGCCCTTCGTGCTGGCCCCGGCATTGTGCTACACAAACGCATTTATACTGACTTCGGCCGGATTTCTGCCCTTTGTCACCACATCCGTCGAATGGACCACTCCGCCGCTGATGGGTGGTTATATCGCGACAGAATCGGTCAGGGGCATAATCGTACAGCTCATCAATATTGTGATCTCTGCCGCTTGCTATGCTCCGTTTCTGATCATGTACGAAAAAAAGTCGCTGAAGGAGTTTTCCTCCGCCATGGGAGAGCTGGTCGGGATTTATAAGAAAAGCGAAGAGTCAGGGAAAAAGCCGGTTCTGACAGACTGTGAGGGCAATACCGGAAGATTTGCGAGGCTTCTTGCGACGGACCTCGGAGTGTCACTGTCGGAGTCCTCGCCGGAGCATGATACGGAAAAGACCGAAAATCCGCTTATTATCGAATATCCTCAACAGTTTGACGAAGAAGGAAACTGTATAGGGGCGGAGGCATGTCTTAAGTGGAAACATGCATTGTACGGAGATGTGGAAACGACCATCGTGATGTGTCTAGCCGGCGAAAGCGGGGATCTTTACGGGCTTGAGACATATATCCTGGAAAAAGCCATCCGCAGATCTGCCGGTTTCAGACAGAACTACGGTGAGAATTTTACGATGTACGTAAATGTTACGGATGCAACATTATGCGATAAAAGGTTTATTTCCTTCTTGCAGACTATGGCAATACGGTATAAACTGAAAGCGGGAAACATATGTATTAAGACCTCGGCTGAGAGTGGGTCTGAAATGACGGAAGAAACCCGTGAAGTGATCAAAAGAATGCAAGATTTCGGATATTATTGCATATGTGGCCAATAATTATCGATATTTGCTGTTTGAGGATAAAATGAGAAAAGACAGAGTACTTGTGGTTGATGATGATGAATTTGCGATCGTAAAGGCTCATACAGTCAAGGGATACCAGATCCTGAAGGAGATCACGGATATGCCCAAGCTGAGCGATGACCTCTACAAGTACTTATTCTACACCCCGCAAACAGGAGGATGTACGCGCCGAGATACTGCGCTGCCTAAAATAGAAACAAAGGAATTGAAGGAGGCTTATCAGACCATTGCCGAGATTGCTGAAAGCATGGACTACGGCATGATGGAGGATATGCTGAAGAGCCTTAACGAATATGAATTGCCTGAAAAAGACCGCAGGATCATTGACGAAGTGGGAAAAATGCTGATTGAGCTGGACTGGGATGGGATCCTGAGCCTGGTAAAGACAGCGGATACTTAAGGAGGACAGACCAAAATGGAATCACAGACAGACATTGGCAAGGTCGTTATTATAAGCACATCTGACGGCTTCCTGGCAAAGAGCCTTATCACAAAGCTTGAGAGGATCGGCATCAAGGCAGACTTTTCCCATGCGGATATTAAAGAACTTGAAAAACATACCGAAGAGATGGAACTTGCGATCCTGTTCATGAGTGAAGAACTTGAGGAAATGCCCGAAACACTTGTATTTCTGAAGGATACTCTGCAGGAAAAGGAGCGCGGTCTGATCCTGATCGGCGAGGAACAGCAATACGATTTTGTGAAGAAAACGATCCCTTCGCAGCTTATTACCGAATATTTCAAGAGACCTTTAGATATTGATAAGCTGATGAAAAGCATAAGCTCGTATCTTGATAATAATACAGGTGAAAAGCGCAGGAAGACCGTGCTGATCGTGGATGACGATATCACCTATATGCGTACCGTGTATGAGTGGCTGAAGGGCAGCTATCATGTCGGGATGGCTCCCAACGGCGTACAGGCCATCAGCTATCTTGCGAGACACAAGGCGGACCTGGTTCTGCTTGACTATGAGATGCCCGTTGCAAACGGACCTCAGGTGCTTTCCATGTTGAAAAATGATTCCGAGACCGACCGGATTCCGGTCATGTTCCTGACCGGGCGCGGCGATAAGGACAGCGTACTTTCCGTAGTTGGCTTGAGCCCTGTGGATTACCTGCTGAAGACGATCGACAAGGAAACGCTTCTGAAAAAACTGAATGATTTCTTTGCCGGTACTCGCAATCAGGGATAAATACCGTTATTGTTTTCTTTACCCTTTCGTGGGCAGGCGCCTTGCAATCAGTATGGCGACCTGTCTGCTTTGCAGGGGCTTGACAAATAATACATTTAGTTGTATTTTATTTACATAGAAACTCTTATTCAGAGTGGCGGAGAGTAAAAAACTCTGTGAAGTCACGACAACCCCGTCAGACCGGTTTTAGTACGGCGGCGGAAGGTGCCAAGTTGAGCGAGCGATCGAACAATAAGAGGATTGTATATTATTCCCCGATTATTATTTATCCGCGCTCAGCGCGGATATTTTTGTTTTCCCTACATGAGCAAAAAATGATATTTATATCTTTTTTTGCGAATGGTTGGGGCTGAATAGTTTAAGCTTGAGGAAGGAGAATAGATATGGAAAGACGCTTATTTACATCAGAGTCCGTTACCGAGGGGCATCCCGATAAGGTGTGCGACCAGATTTCGGACGCTATTCTTGACGAAATGCTCCGTCAGGATCCCAACAGCCGTGTTGCCTGCGAGACCTGCTGTACCACAGGCCTTGTAATGGTCATGGGAGAGATAACCACAAAAGGATATGTTGATATCAAGAGGATCGTGCGTGATACCGTAAGGGAGATCGGTTATGATGATGCAGATCTCGGCTTCAGCGCAGATTCCTGCGGGGTTTTGGTAGCTATTGACGAACAGAGCTCGGATATCGCAATGGGTGTCAACAAGGCACTTGAAACCAAGGATTCACTTGGAAACACACTTGAGAGTGAGGCTGAGGGCAAGGCAAAATACCTTGAAGCCGATCCGGATAATGTCGGTGCGGGGGACCAGGGCATGATGTTCGGTTATGCTTCGAATGAGACCGAAGAGTATATGCCCTACGCGATCTCATTGGCACACAAGCTGTCAAAGCAGCTGGCAAAGGTCCGTAAGGACGGAACGCTGAAGTACCTTCGTCCTGACGGCAAGTCACAGGTTACGGTTGAATATGACGAGGAAGGAAAGCCCGCAAGGCTCGATGCGATCGTTATTTCGACGCAGCACAGCCCGGATGTGACCCAGGAGAAGATCCATGAGGACATTCGCAAATACGTTATTGACGCGATAGTTCCCGCAGATATGGTCGATAAGGATACAAAGTTCTACATCAATCCTACAGGACGCTTTGTAATAGGCGGTCCCGCAGGTGATTCGGGACTGACGGGCCGCAAGATCATCGTAGATACCTACGGCGGTGCCGCTCCTCACGGCGGCGGAGCATTCTCCGGCAAGGATCCCACAAAGGTTGACCGTTCGGCCTGCTATGCCGCACGTTATGTTGCGAAGAATATCGTTGCCGCAGGGCTTGCAGACAGATGCCAGATCCAGCTGTCATATGCCATCGGCGTTGCAACCCCTACATCCATCAACATTGACACCTTCGGAACCGGCAAGCTTTCGAATTCCAAGCTGCTGGAGATAGTTCGCGAGAACTTTGATCTGCGTCCCGCAGGTATCATCAAGATGCTTGACCTGCGCCGCCCGATCTACAGGCAGACCGCAAGCTACGGACATTTCGGAAGGAATGATCTTGATCTGCCGTGGGAGAAGCTGGACAAAGTCGAAGCGCTGAAGAAATACATTTAATAGCATAAAAGTGCCGCACCTAAAGGTGCGGCACTTTTATGCATATCCATATCTTATACTGTGAAGTTCAGTCTCTCACCGGTCTGGATCGCCTGTGAGGGCACATCCTTCCAGTCTACGGTGCTCAGTTTTGCGAGCAATTCTTCCTCGGAAGCGGCCTGGACTAAGGTTTTTTTAACAGTGTTTTCATCATTCTTTGCATAAGGATTGGGCTTGACAGGCTTTGCTGTGCCATCGGCAGAATCGGCAGCGGGCACATCCTTCTGCTTATCCGATGCCTTCTCAAGCTCTGCGAAGAGTGTGATCTTGCCGTCATCGCCGATCGCTACGCCGAACCTGCTCAGCGTATTGCCGTCACCCTGTGCGGCATCAAGAGCGCTCTCAAATCCGAACTGCTCATTGATACGCAGTGACATTTCTACGGCATCATCAACCGCACGGAGCTTCTCCTCAGCATATTCTTCATTGGCTGCCATTTTCTCGATCTCTTCGCTGGAGAAGATAACGGAGAATTCTTTGCTGCTGCCGTTGACCATGGAACGGAGATCATCATTCGAATTACCGACCATAAAGTCATAATCGCCGAACTTCTCACGCAGGTTGTTCAGGTAGTCCTGAGCACGCTTGGAGAGCTTGGCTTCATTGGCCTTCGAGGTCGCATTCTCGCTGCTTACCTTGGTATCGTCATTTTTGAGGCTTTTTAAGGGATTGTTGTCCTCAACCTTCTGATTGGCTTTATTGATGCCATCTTTCAGGTCTTTTTTCAGATTGTTCGCAAATAAATTGCCGTTTGCACCAACCAGATTCATATTCATAAGCATCGTCCTCCTTTGACTTTTGACGGAAAATCCATTTTCCGCTTATTGTGATCGTGTGAATTGAGCGTATCGAATTACTTTGCTCATTTAAATAGAGCGTATCGAATTACTTTGCTCATTTAAATAGAGCGTATCGAATTA
>JAGCZE010000219.1 GCA_017960415.1 Lachnospiraceae bacterium | reverse complement strand
TGCCACTCGTTCCAGTATGCCGTAGCCATCATGAAGCCTACCGCCGCAAGAACGGGCTTCATAAGAGGAAGCGTGATCTGGAAGAAGGTTCTGTAATCGCCCGCTCCGTCGATCTTCGCGGCTTCCATCAGCTCCAGGGGAACCGAGTTAACTATATATGTACGAAGAATGATGACATTCATCGTAGATACCGAAAGCGGCAGGATCAGCAGAAGGAAGCTGTCCTTCAGTCCGTAAAGCGATGCATATACCAGGTACGATGAAAGGATACCGCCCGAGAACAGCATCGGGATCAGAAGATATACAGATAAGAATCTGGATAATCTGAATCCGGGACGGCTGATCGCGTATGCGAACATACTCATAATGAACAATCCGAAGAGTGTTCCGACTACCGTGATAAAGATCGTAACTCCGTATGAGGTGATCAGCTTCGATCCGTACTTCAGAACCGCGCTGATACCGTTTGTGGACCACTTCTTCGGGAAGAAGCTGTATCCGTTTTGAACAATGCTCATCTCATCGGTGAACGCCGAAATGAATACGAGCACGATCGGAAGTCCGCAGAATAATGTGTAGAGCAGCAGGAAAAATCCTAAAATGTACTGCGCAATGCCCTTCTTTTTCTTCTTTTTCGAAGGAGCCTTATCAAGATTTGTATTAGCCATCTCAATGTCCTCCTTCCATCAGAATAATGCGTTCTCGGGAGCGATCTTGCGTACAAGGCCGTTCGCGCCGAGCATCATCAGCAAACCGACAATAGACTGGAAGAAGGTCGCCGCCGAGGTGAAGCCCCAGTTCGGCTTGCTTCTGATCTGTCCGAGAATGTATGAATCGATAACCTGCGTCTTCGGATAAAGACCGCCGATATCTCTTGTTACCTGATAGAAAAGACCTGTGTCGGATTTCATGATGCCGCCGACTGAGAGCAGCAGCATAACGGTGATCATCGGGATCAGCGAAGGCAGTGTGATGTGCCAGATCTGCTTCCACTTGCCCGCTCCGTCGATCTGAGCCGCTTCGTAAAGACCGGTATCGATACCTGCGAGAACCGACATATAAAGAACCGAACCGTATCCGACTGAGTTCCACATCTTAACTACGGTAAGGATCGTAGGCCAGTAATCAACACCCGATGACTTGTAGTACTCCGTATGAAGTCCGAGTACCTGATTGATGATTCCGGTATCGGGGCTTAAGAATGCGTAAACGATGAACGTAACCGCAGCGTACGATACGAAGATCGGGATGATCATGATCGTCTGCATGGTCTTCGCGACTCTCTTGAGCACAAACTGGTCAATGGCGATCGCGAGTACGATATTAAGGAAGGTACCGATAATGGTGAAGAGCAGGTAATACATGACTGTGTTCTTTGTCATCGTATAGAACAGCTGCTTCGATGCGCTCAGCACCTTAAAGTTCTTAAAAATGGGATCCGCCCACGGCATGGTATAGAAGCTGCCGGCGGTGAAATCATATGTCTTGAAGGCGAGGATCAGTCCCGTCATTGGGATATAAGCCATCAAGAGCAAAACAAGAAATGCGGGGAACGCCATGACCACATGTGCACGATTCTTCCATGTGTTCTTCCAGCGGTTCCTCATCAGAAACAAACCAAGGAAAACAACAGCCGTAATGGCTACAATGAGTATAAGAAACGTCAAGTTTTTTCCCTCCCCAATGTTTAGCCGTGGCTTCGGAAACTACAGGTCTGTGAGTTTCCAAGCCTCCGAAAACGTTTTCGGTTGTTTTTAAAAAAATAAAACAACTCTCTCCTGCTTTGTTCATTTTAGACAAAAGACAGTCGTTTGTCAACGGATTTTTAAGAAATATTTTTTAACACATGTTACAAAACGTAAAAAATGTCGGTATTTCGCACTATACCGACATTTCGTTAAGAAAACGTTTGAGTATTTACTTAACCTTTTTGACCGAGGTAACGGTGAGTACGCCGCCCTCCGCACGGAAGGTCACATCGTACCTTGAGAATCTGAAGGAATAGGCTCTATCCTGCGCTCTCTGGTAGGCCGGACGCGGATCCTGCTCAAGTACTGCCTTAAGTCCCGCAGCCTCTTCAGGGGTCAGAACAGCGGCAATTTCATCCGGTATGACAGCCTCAACTTTTTCGAATTCGTTTTCGTCAGTAAATCCGCCCTTAGCTCCGGGCTTGCAGTCAGCGTATGGAATATAGGGCTTTATGTCCAATATAGGCGTTCCGTTCATGAGATCCGCGCCTTTTACGTATATCACGGGGCCGTCGGGCGAATCATATTCAACCGATGCAAGCTCCACGCAGGAGAGCCCAATGGGATTCGGCCTGAAGGGCGAACGCGTCGCGAAAACGCCCATACGGGCATTACCGCCGAGCCTTGGCGGTCTGACCGTAGGACGCCAGTCACATTTATTCTCTGCAGTCTCCGAGGCATTGCCTTCAGACGCATTCACAGCATCCTGTGAGCCTCTGCGTTTAGCCTCCGAGAACTCCCAGATGAGCCAAATATGCGTGAAACCCTCAAGCCCGCGAAGGGCCTCAGGGTTTCTGAATTCCGGCTCAAAAACGATGCGGCTTGTCACTTCACTGACAAGCCCGCTCTGTCTCGGTACTCCGAATTTTTCGGTATAATCGTTCTCTATGTGTGCAATAGTATACATATGCCGTATTATTTATATTTTTCTGCCTGCTCGGTGATAAGAGCCATATCGTCGAAATAATTGATCTTCATGGCCTTGCGTACATCCGAAAGTGTCTCGGCCGCAACGCGCTCGGCTTCCTCGCTGCCCTTCTTTAAGATCTCGTAGACGCCGGGGATATCCTTCACCCATGCGTGACGTCTCTCTCTGATCGGCGCGAGCTCCTCCTCAAGAACATTGATCAGGAACTTCTTGCACTTAACGTCTCCGAGTCCTCCGCGCTTGTAGTGATCCTTCATCTCGTCGAGATTCGCGTAGCCGATGTTGTATCTCTCGAAATGCTCGGGCTTCGAGAACGCGTCGAGATAGGTAAATA
>JAGCZE010000218.1 GCA_017960415.1 Lachnospiraceae bacterium | reverse complement strand
CGGGTTCTTCTCATCATCATCTATCACAGCAACCGCCACCGGAGCCGGCCTGTTGATGGTCTTACGGTACTGGACCGCAAGTTCCGTCCCGGTGAACTCAAACTCTATCTCATCTCCGTTCTTTGTGCCTTTCCAACCGCATTTGAAAATATCGAGCATATTCTCTTTCGGGGTATTATCCGATGAAAAACCTCTGCATTTGACCTTTCCGTCCTTATTCTGCACACGGCGTACAGTACAATATGCATCGGGAGTGAGTCTTTTCGGATGTGAAAATGATTCTGCAGGCTTGTTCTGTGCCATGACCGGAGCGCCGGTATCACCGCTGTGACCGGACTCTGCACCGGTATTCCCATCGTAACCGGAATCCGCCCCGGTATCACCGCTGTGACCGGAATCCGCACCTGCAGCAGGCGAAGTCTGCCTGATCTCTTCAAGCATGTGACATATAAGCGCAGCCAGGACAGCGTGTCCGTCATCATTCGGATGAAGTCCGTCCGATGAAAGCTGCGGAATCTGAATTTTTCCGGTTTCAATCTCCGGGAATATCGCATCCCTGACGCTCACGCACGGGACACCGTAGGCCTTTCCCACCGCAAGGTGCTGTTTCTGCGCATTATGCCCGTCCTTGTAGAAAAGGTTGTGCAGGATCATCACGGCAGGCTGAGTTTTGCTTTCCAAAATGCGGCTTACCACAGATTCGTAGGTTTCCCTGAAAAATGCATTATCAGAATCATTTACGCTGTACTCCACCATGCAGAAATCGGGCTTGTAAAGAAGTACATCATCCTCAAGACGCGCCGCACCGAACTGTGATGTGGTCCCGCCTATCCCTGCATTGACGTATGTAAATTCCGACTTCGGAAATGTGCGCACAAACCAGTCATACACGAGGTAAGCATAGCATTTCTCCGGGATCGAAGAAAGACAGCCCTGGGTTATGGAACCGCCGAGAAAGGCTATCGTCAGCTTTTCCCCGGCCTCTGCGCGTCCAAACAGCTCTGTGAGCCGATTCGTATCGCCTGTATTTGCAACCGAGCGGGAAATAATCTCTTTGTCCAGGTATTTTTCGATCGCTTCGTCCATCTGTTCCGTAACTCCTCCTGATCCTGTTCTGCATGCTTTTACTTTTATGCTTTAGTTATACCTTTTACTTTTACTATTTACTTTTACTCTCTACTTTTACTCTTTGCTTTTACTCTTTTTTCTTATACTCTGTTACTTATAAGCATTCAGCTTTACTCCCGAATGGCTTGCCTGATAAAGCCCGCCAGTTCTTCTGCCATCTCTTCCGCCTCATTGGCCCTGATATGGCCCGGAGTACCGCAGCCGTTCTTTGAATAGAGAAAATGCCTGATCTTCGGGTCGTTGAGCTTATTTACAACATCGTCTATCGCATTGTCCCATGCCTCGTCATGGCAGAGGATCGTGGTAGCACAGACTATCAGCGCCTTCGGATAATGTTCCCTGAGCCTGCTTAAAAACGCTGCATAATGCTGTTTCCAGTTGTGGGCTTTTCCGATTGCCTCCAAGACCGTTTCATCTTTATTCTCCGCCTGATCCGGACGTTTTTCTCCGTCTTGCAAGCAACCCGCTTCCCGCGAAGTCTTCATGGAATCGTCGGAATGCGTATATACCGCTTCCCCCGGAGTCTTCATGAAATCGTCGGAATGCGTATATCCCGCTTCCCTCAAAGTCTTCATAAAATCATCGGGATGCGCGTCATTCTGCCCGATGGCAACAACGACCACATCAGGAATATATTTTGAAAAGTCCCATTTTTCGGCATGTTTTACATCGGGTGAATACCTGATCTTGTCGTAAATGCTTTCCATCCCGATCAGTCCGTCCGCCGACCCGTACCATCCCGTGCCGTCAAGCAAAGGAATACCGCCCTGGGCGATATCATGCAGCCGGGCATTCAGCTTTCTGGCGGTTATCCAGCTGTAGGAATACCAGCTGTTGGAATAAACGCCCTCATGCCCTTCGGGATCGGGTTTGCCCGCACAGTCAAGAGCTTCGCTTACTTCACCTGCCGAAACGGAATCACCGTATACTTCGATCTTCATCTCAGGCAAAGGTCCGCATTCCAGCAGCCGCGCCTCTCTGTCAAGCTCTATTCCGCAGAATTCAACGATGTTGCAGGCATCCTGCCTTTTAAATAAGACAATCTCGTGTTCCTCTGTATCGCTTGGGGATCCATCCGGTTTTTTTACGCCGCTCAACCTTGTTTGATACATATTTTCATTGCACACGGGTACGCCATCTTTCAGCAGTATGGTCCTGTTAATTCCCTCATGCAGCCTGACCGTATACTGTACACCGTCAATAAAGCATCCCATATAAACATCAAAATAGAAGCGCCGCACATCGGTAACGATCGCCGCACTGCTGCCCTTAAACCGCCACTTTACATATGTGCACGGAAATACCATCTCCGGCATTCCGTTGTTTCCGCGTCCTATCCGCCCACAATACTGCAGCTTCGGATCATCAGGCAGTATATATCTGCCTTTTCCCAGGTAATCTGTAATATTCATATATGCACCGTTTCAAGAAATGATTTGATTCTTTTGGCCAAATTACTGCATAATCTCAGCCTTCGGATTTCAGTATCTCCAGGTTCTTCTTTATCAGCTCGCATCTTTGTTCAACGCATTTTACGGAACGAAGCGGATCTGCGGGTGTATTGAAAGTACAGTCCATCAGTCTTTCTACATCAGTAGTTGCCACATGCATCCTTGTATCGCTTGATGCATAGTAAATAAAGATCTTTCCGTCATCATCGACTATAGCACCGTTCGTAAATGTCACGTTTGATACATCCCCGACTCTTTCGCCGCCGCGGGGACCCAAGAACATTCCCGACGGTTCGGCAATGATACGTGAAGGATCGTCAAGCGCTGTCGCAAATACATACAGTACATATCTGAGTCCGGCTGCGGTATTGCGCACTCCGTGGGCAATATGTATCCAGCCCCTGTCGGTTTTTATCGGAACCGCTCCGGCGCCGTTCTTCACCTCGGTAATGGTATGATACTTCCGCATGCTGGTTATCTTCTCTTCGTCGATCACCGCGTGCCTGATATCGTCGCAGAGACCGAAGCCTATGCCTCCGCCGGAACCCGTATCGATAAAATCATCCATAGGCCTTGTATAGAAGGCGTATTTGCCATTCACGAATTCGGGATGCAATACAACGTTCCTCTGCTGGGGTGAATTGATGGTCTTCAGATTATCAAGTCTCTCCCAGTGCTCAAGGTCCTTGGTTCGCACAATGCCTGCCGCCGCAACAGCCGCAGACAGGTCATTTACGGATCTGTCCTTTGATTCGGAGCAGAAAACACCGTATATCCAGCCATCCTCATGCTGTGTCAGGCGCATATCATAAACATTGGTCTCCTCGGGGCAGGTATCCGGAAGAAGGATAGGATAATCCCTGAATTTAAATCCGTCTACACCTGTCTCCGATTCAGCCACCGCAAAAAAGCTCTTCCGGTCATTGCCCTCGACACGTACAACGAGGCAATACTTTCCGTTCAGCTTGATAGCCCCGGAATTCATCGTCGCATTGACTCCGAGCCTCTCTTCAAAGAAAGGATTTGTCGCAGGATCCAGGTCATATCGCCAGAACAACGGGATATTATCCCTGGTAATGACAGGATTTACCCATCTTTCATATATTCCGTTATAGAAGTTTTCATCCACACGGTTTTTCCTTGCTATGACCGCATTGTATTTATCAAGTTCCCTGTAATAATTCGGATGCAGTTTCATCGTTTAACCTCCTCATCTCACATCCCGAGCCTGCGAATCATCTCTATGCACATTCTGCCGTTATGGTACGGACATTTCCACGGATCCACAAGATTCTTGGTTTTTATCGGTTGGAATTCCCCGGTCAGTTCGGAGTACCATTCCGCGG
This sequence comes from Lachnospiraceae bacterium, assembly GCA_017960415.1. The sequence goes on along the minus strand of JAGCZE010000218.1, from coordinate 2,275 downwards.
GGATATGATCATTATCGTTGCCCCGTCCGGAGGCTCTGTACTCATTTTCGGACCCGACGCTCCTTCTGTCGATCTGCCTGTCTTTTATGAATTCCCAGACATCCACCATTCCCATAAAGAAATTCGCAGACCTCTTTTCGGCTTCTACAGCTGTCTGCTGCCTTTCGACCGCAGAGGCACCCGCTGCTTTCATTGTCAGGTTCACGCGGTCCTTCTTGCGCAGTATCTTCTGAGAAGCATGCATGAACCCGATCACGGTCTCGGCCTGCACCCACCATATCCTGCGTTTGTCATCGACGCCTTTTTCACACTCATTCAACAATGAATGCTCAACATAAGCACGTTCATATATCCTTTCCGCCAGGCTCAGCGTCAGCGGTTCGATCTCATTTGTATATTCAACGTCGGCGAGCACTTCCAGCCCGCGATCCATCAGCCATGAAGTCTCAATATCGTGTCCGTAGCTGTGCAGATCGATGATCGGCTTGTACTCCCTGTCAAAGAACACTTCCTGCCTGCGCAGCTTGGTATTATAGATCTTTTCGGCAAATATATCGAGGATGAACCGCATGCGGTTGGCGATCTTTTCTGCCATTTCGGCATTTTCTTTCGAATAACCGCCCTTTGTTCCGGCCCCCGCGGTGTTGCCTGTATCCTGCGTGTTTCCCGAATTTACGGCACTTACGGGTTTCACGATCGCCGGAAAATGTTTCTTTATAACCCTTAAAAGCTCCGTATATGCTTCAAATACATGCAGCAGCGTATTCATGGTCTTATCGGCCATTACGCCGTTTTCCGACAGTTCATCATTGCGGGCGGGAGTAAAATCCCTGTTGAATGCTTCGAGGTAGCCCACATCATCCGTACATTTTTTTTCGATCAGGTCCGCCAGTTCCATTGCGGTATCGAAGGCTTTCCTGTCCCCGCTGGCATCAAAATAAGCCGCAAGTGCATAGATCGCAAATGCATGGCAATATGTATGTTTGAGTGTATCGGCAGGCTTCCCGTCGTAAGTCACGGCCCAGAAAACGCCTCCGTTCTGCTTGTCCAGAAAACTGTTGATCAGAAAATCGTAAGCATGCTTCGCACGGTCTGTGCACAGCGCCGCAAGTTCTTCATATGACGCGGTTGCGCTCTCCTGCCCATGTGAGCCCGGATCATTCATCCCGATGCCCGCCTTTTCCTTCATTTCATCAAATAACAGCTTTGATGTCGAGAAGAACCAAAGGATCCTGCTGTTCAGTATGCACCCTTTATCGGCTTTTTTATCAAGATTGTGATCAAAGTCCACAAGTCCGTAGAAGCCGCCGTTCTCTTCGTCTTTCAGACCTGCCCAGAACGGAATGATATCCTCCGACAAATGTCTGTAAAATTCTTTCATTAATTCCTGTTTGTCCATATTCATTAAGTTAATCCTCTTTCTTGCTGTCCCTTTTGAAGGTTTCGCCTTTTTTGTGTCTGCGCCCTAAGAAGTGCATCTTTCCGGTTATTTTTTCTTTCGGAACATCGCCGACTCCGGCATATGCGCCCTTAAGATCGGTATTGATCCTTACTGCACACGCCGGACACCATCTTCCTGAACGGATATCACATCCGCAGCTCTCACATTTGATATAAACCGGCGAACCGTCTGGGATCTCCAGCATTCCGTCTCGTAAGAACTGCTTGATATCCTTATCCGAAACCCCGGTAGCCTCCGTGATCTCGTACATATTGGCAGTCCCGTGTTCGCGCAGATATTCCTTTACTTTCTCTTTGTTTTCCTCGTCAATCTTTTTGCAGGCAGGACAGTATTTACTGCCAAACCCCGGATAATTAAACAGTTTGTTGCAATTATTGCAGTTTTCAACCGTATATCCCACACAGTCACCTTCCTTCGTAAAGGGTCGTAGATCGATTCTCCCTACGTTTGCCGATTACATTTAGAATACCACGAAATCTCCCTTTCCGCAAGGATTATCGTTGCCCCGCCCCATAGGATAAACTGCCTCTGCTCAAAACTTTCGCTTGACACAAAAAATGCATAATGTTATAATTTCTCACAATCACATATTTGAAAACGCGATGAAGCAGAATAGTAGGTTTTATTCCACCACACAGAGAATTGCCGGGCGGTGCGAGGCATTGGAGAATTCTACCGAACTCGCTGTGGAGCGGCTGTCCGGACGTGTATCAGTACACCGGTAAGCACAGACGGGAACTCCCGTTACAGAGTAAAGGTGTGTCAGCACCTAAAGGGCATCTTTATTCAAAGGTGAATAAGAGTGGTACCGCG
>JAGCZE010000217.1 GCA_017960415.1 Lachnospiraceae bacterium | reverse complement strand
TCCGTGTCAGTAAGACCCAGGTCGGAAAGTGCTTTTTCCAGGAAAGCGGCAGAATCTTCACCGCGCACGCAGAAGCCCTTGGAGAAGTCCGGCACCGTATTCAGATCTGCTTCCCAGTAGAGATACTCATACCGGCGGCCGTTTTCATCTGTCAGAACGCCGTCGGAAGAAGTCTTCACGATCCAGCCCGTCTCCTCGTTATACTTCGGATAGGTACAGGTCAGATCACCGTTCAGATCCAGCTTGACTGTCGCCTCACGCTCCTGCTCATCGTCCAGATAGATGATCGGTGCATTGTAGTGGACCTCACCGACAATTTTGCCCGGCTGTTTGATGAATTTGTAATAACTCATGCAGACAAATCCGGAGCCGAACAGAAAAAGGACCAGCCCGACCATGGAAAAAGCGCTCACATACAGTTTGCTGTTCATATAATCACAGATCAGATAAACAAAGAACGCGATTCCGGCGAGGATGACATTAATGATAGCAAAGATCCCAATGGCGTATATCAGAACACCGCTGCCTCCGACTCTCCTTAAACTGGGCTCATTACTTACAGGTTCAAAATCGTCATACTCTTCAACACGGGCGGGATTCACATCTGGATCGATTGCAGAATACACCACATCAATTGTTCTGCAGGGATACACTTTTTCGAATTCCTGGCCGTGTGTGATCAGCTCATCGCCGCCAAAAAGCAGGCACGCGAACACCAGAATATTCACAACCAGTATGATAATGCCCCAGACTTTGATATATGTTTTCATGCGATCCACCCTCCTTCATCGCAAAAAGCACTTCACCTATTAGACGATTGCGGATCTATTCTTGTTGCAAAAACTTTTTATACCCTATATTACAATTATATAGGCACAAGCATATATATCAAATAGCAGTTTCAAATCAGTGCAGCCGGCATTCTTACTCGATGGTAGTTATACCCACTCGAAGTTTTCGAGCCCGGCGCCGAGCTCAAAGTGATGCTTCACGATCCCCTTGTCGATGCCGGACATCGGCCCGTTTTTATATGTCAGAGAAACCTTTCGGCCATCACCGGAGATTTGAAAATCCTGCTTATTCAGTGCAGTCGGCGCAAGAAGCGCTGCCGCAACACCGTTTTCAAACCACCCCGGTGCTTCGCCCGTATAGCTGCTGACCTGATCTTTATCCTTGCTCTTATGCGGTACGCCCTGTGTCTGACCGTGACCTACGGCGATGATGCTTACGATCTTCTTGCCCTTGACCTGGGTTTCCACAAATTTTCTGTTAAAAGTTCCGGCCATCCACCAGGTGTTCAGGCCATTCATCTGCGCATAAAGGCACAGGTCAGACCCGGCATATCCGAGCACTTCATCTATGCCTTCGCGGTCATCTGCCGCCAAAACGAAATAGGTATTTACGCCCGCTCCGCCCAGAACGACTTTACCGATAAAGTTCACCGGCGTCTTCTCACTTTCAAGAAGAACGATGGAAAGATCGTATTTCTGATTTAACTCATCCACTCTCGATCGAAGAGTGCTTTTCTCGGAGTCAGATAAAGACGTCCCGTCAAACTTTCTGACCGTATGCCTCTCGTTCATTGCCTTTTTCAATTGTTCCGTCATGTTTTCCTCCTTAATCAGCAACCCCGATCACTAAATGCCACAAACCCCATTCAAATGGCACGCCATTTCTTCCTGAACATTATAGCATTTACATTAATCATATAAAAAGCTCCGGCATGCTTTCGATCTGTAGTCGAATGATCTCTTTCCGTTTTCTTAATTCTTTTCTTCATATGATGTGCCAACATCTCTGGAGCGTGATATAATGCAGTTATAGGAAATGACCTGTACGATATAGTCGTGATGCAAGGTAAATAAATGTGCCCGGTTTTTGTTCCCAAGACAAAAACATCGAAGAAGGAAGCGAATAGAAAATGGCATCTTCAGAGGCATTAAAAGATAAGATCATAAAGCTCGGCAACAAGCAAAAACTTGGTGCGGTACTCAAATTCAGTGATCATCCGGATCCGGAAGTAAGAGTTACCGTAGCGATGACTCTTGCCATGATCCCGACATATGACTCCGGCATGGCTCTGATCCCGCTATTACGAGATTCGGATCCTATGGTCAGATCTGCAGCAGCTACCGCAGCAGCAGATATCCACGCCAAGCACTGCGAGGAATATGTGAAGAAACTTGCGTTTTCCGATAACGATCCGACCGTAAGAGCAACTGCAAAAGCAGCTTTCGACAGGCTCAAGGATAGCGTTGTCTGACGATTATCCGGAGAGCATCACGTCGGCATTATCTTATAGCCTCTTCTGTATATTGAATGCTTCTTACCGATAAAAAACCAGATCCCGAGATTCTATCCGTAAGATTATCCTGTTGCATACCCATAATTTTCTATATTCTGAATTTATATCGGTAATGTTCTCAGGCGCCATACCGATAAAAGTGCGTTTCACCCTTATTTATCCGCTCAAAGTGACTCAACCATACCGATAAATTTAGCGTTTTTCACTTTTTATCTGTAATTTGTTTATTCGGTAAGAAGCCGGATCACCGGTTCGATCATCGGGACATCCAGCGTCACCTTATATTTCAGAGGATCGATCATCAATCCGAGCTTGACGGGAGCATCTCCACTGTTTGCCTGCGCCGCTGCCTCGATGATCAGAAGGAACGAAGCATTCATGATCATATATCCTACTCTTCCCGCCTGATCGTAGTAATTCCGCATGTCCTCTTCCGAAAGAAATAAAGGCATATACCCGGTATTGTCCGGT
>JAGCZE010000216.1 GCA_017960415.1 Lachnospiraceae bacterium | reverse complement strand
GTTTCCCAGAAACTGTCCGAGAAAGAGAATTTCATTAATGAACTGATCGAAGAAGTCGGCGAACATATAGAAGAAGCCGGAATAAGCGCGAAGGTCAACGGAAGAGTCAAGCATCTGTTCTCGATCTACAAGAAGATGGTCACTCAGAATAAGACCCTTGACCAGATTTATGACCTGTTTGCCATAAGGATCATTGTCAAGGACATCAAGGACTGCTATGCAGCCCTGGGCGTGATCCATGAGATGTACAAGCCTGTTCCCGGCAGATTTAAAGACTATATCGCAATGCCGAAGCCTAACAAATACCAGTCACTGCATTCAACGCTGATCAGCTCCACAGGCCAACTGTTCGAGGTTCAGATCAGGACACAGGAGATGCACCGTATAGCTGAGTTCGGTATCGCGGCACACTGGAAATACAAGGTAGATCCCGACGGCAAGCTCTCACCGGATTCTGAGGAGGAGAAGCTGAGCTGGCTCAGGGAGATCCTCGAATGGCAACAGGAAATGTCGGATAATAAGGAGTTCCTGAGCGTCCTGAAGGACGACCTGAACCTGTTCTCCGACAGTGTATTCTGTTTTACTCCTACGGGTGAGGTCAAGAACCTGACTGTTGGGTCAACGCCTGTCGATTTTGCTTACAGCATACACAGTGCCGTCGGCAATAAGATGGTTGGTGCCAGGGTAAATAACAAAATGGTTCCGATCGATTACGTGATCCAAAACGGTGATCAGGTTGAGATCGTTACATCCCAGAATACAAAAGGTCCTTCGAGAGACTGGCTGAAATTTGTCAAGACAACCCAGGCCAAGAATAAGATCAATCAGTGGTTTAAGACCGAATTTAAGGAAGAGAACATCCAAAAAGGCAAGGAACTGATGACTTCCTACTGCAAGACCAAGGGCATCAACTTTGCCGAGATCATGAAGCCGGAGTTTCAGGATGTTGTTCTGAAAAAATACGGATATCGCGACTGGGATTCAATATATGCTGCGATCGGCCACGGCGGCTTAAAAGAAGGTACGATCGTCGGAAAGCTCAATGACGAATACGAAAAAACGATCAAGAAGGAGATTACCGACGACCAGCTGCTGGATTCCATTGCCGATATGACGCAGGCAAAACGCAGGATCCTGGCGTCCAAGGGCAGTATTATCGTACAGGGAATGGATGATGTGGCCGTGCATTTTTCAAAATGCTGCTCGCCTGTTCCCGGAGATGAGATCTGCGGCTTTGTTACCCGCGGAAGGGGTGTTACGGTACACAGGACCGATTGTACGAATATCATCCACCTCTCGGAAGAAGAGCGCAGAAGGATAGTTCCTGCAGAATGGAATTCATATTCGGCGGAGCGCGGATCGGAGCTGTTTTCGGCAGAGATCAATATTTATGCCCATAACAGGCCCGGCGTGCTGCTGGATATTTCGAGGATCCTTACAGAGAACAATATCGATATCACTTCCATGAACGTCCGGACCAGCAAGCAGGGAACGGCTACGATCACCATCGGATTTGATATCAAGGATACCGAGACCCTCAGGATGATCGGCGGAAAGTTGCGGAATCTCGAGAGCGTGATAGATATCCAGAGAGCTATGGGATGATCGTAATGATATTTTGATCAATTAATTGAAGAGTTATTACAGATATGCATGTTGATTTAATTGAGGTTGGCCTTCTTTCTACCAACTGCTATATAGTATATGAAAATCAGAAATGTGTCCTGATCGATCCGGGTGCCGATGCCGGTATGATCTGCCGCAGGATCGAAGAATTGGGTGTCACGCTCTGTGCGATATTACTGACCCATGGGCATTTTGACCATATCGGGGCTGTCGAGGCGATTGCGGGAAAATACCCGGATATAAAGATCTATGCGGGAAAAGACGAGGACGCGTTGCTGCACGATGCGCAGCTGAACTGTACCGAAAGAGTCGGGAGACCCTGCACTGTAAATGCCGATATTCTTGTGGAAGACGGGCAGGTATTTACCGAAGCGGACATTGAATTCAGGGTGATAAAAACTCCCGGACATACACTCGGAAGCGTTTGCTATTTTATTTCAAAAGAAGGTATCCTGTTTGCCGGAGATACTCTTTTTCAGGGCAGTATAGGACGTACGGATCTTCCTACGGGTGATGAGGCAGCGTTGTTCAGGTCTCTGGGGCGTTTGAAAATGCTCCCTGATGAAACGATCGTATATTCCGGACACGGGCAGTCGACAAGTATCGGGGTAGAAAAGCGGATCAATCCATTTATTTCAATGTAAAAGAGTATTGCGTATGAAAAAAAACAATATAGATATCAATATTACGGGGCTTGATTTCCGGCAGGATGTCGAGCCCCTTATAAAGGAGTTTTTTCCGGGTTTTATCTATGATACGGATGTGCTGATCGATATCAGGACCGGAGAAGATGAATTCGAGGTGATTGTGACTTTTGCCGGTGAGAATGAATCGTGTGAAAATGTTCCTGCCGATGAGAAAGGAGCGTGTGAAACTGTTCCTGCCGGAGAGACCGGTACGTGCGGTAAGTCCGGGTCAGTGAAGGAAAAGGTTGTCTACACTTCGGAAGATGATTTGAAAATTCGCAGAAGAGATTACAGGAACCAGCTTCTGAGAGCTTTGTACAGATTATTGAGCGAAGCAACGGGAAAGCAGCTTCCGTGGGGGATACTGACCGGCGTCAGGCCTACCAAGCTTTTATTTGAGAGGATTGAGAAAGGGCTTGGCAAACCGCTGCAGTTCATGGAGGAAAAGTACTACTGTTCTGCGGAAAAAGCCTCCCTTGCGGCAAGAGTTGCAGCTCTCGAATACCAATTGCTGGACAGGATAGACTATAAGCACGGGTACAGCCTGTACGTCGGAATCCCGTTCTGTCCGAGCATCTGCAATTACTGTACTTTCGGTTCTCATCCCATCGGAAAGTTCTCCGACCTCGTGGAACCGTATATAGAGGCCCTGTGCAGGGAAATAGCGGCTCTGGCCGGTACATATTCGGGCGGCAACGGTATGATGCCGCGAAAGCTGGAAACAGTTTATATTGGCGGCGGCACACCAACGGCTCTCGAAGCGGACCAGTTGCGCAGGATCATAAGATGCATCAGGGATCATTTTGATTGGAGTAATGTTCATGAATTCACGGTGGAAGCAGGAAGGCCCGACAGCATTACCGAAGAGAAACTGATGATGCTGAGGGAGGAAAATGTCGGCAGGATTTCCATCAATCCCCAGTCATTTTCACAGAAGACTCTCGACCTGATCGGGCGAAACCATACAACGGAGCAGGTTTTCCGGGCGTTTTCCGTGGCTAGGGAGCTTGGATTTGACAATATCAACATGGATCTGATCGCAGGTCTTACCGGCGAGGATGTGGATGATTTCAGATATACGCTCGAATGCGTAAGCAAACTTCATCCGGAAAGCCTGACAGTCCATACGCTTGCCCGAAAGCGTGCAGCAAGGCTGACAACACAGCCTGAGCTCTATGAAGAATATTCTTCGGGAAATGTTACGGCCATGCTGGAGCTTGCCGGGAAATTTACGAAGGAAAACGGCTATGAGCCCTATTACATGTACAGACAGAAGAACATGACCGACAATCTCGAAAATGTGGGGTATTCAAAGCCCGGAAGGGAATGCCTGTACAATATCCTTATCATGGAAGAGGTTCAGCCCATACTCGCTCTGGGCGCCGGGGCATCTTCTAAATTTGTCCGTGAGACCGACGGACGGTTCGGCAGGATCGAAAATGTGAAGAATGTCAGGGAATATATTGAACGTATCGATGAGATGATCGAACGAAAAACCAATCCCCTAATGATTTTGTTGACATAGTAAAGGCTATTGCTTTAAAATGGATATGTTGGCTTGTTGGCATTAAAAATATTTTTCAAGGGAGAACGATAGATATGAGAGTGATCATTCAGGAAGATTACGATAAAATGTGCAAATGGGCTGCGGGACATATCGCAGAACGCATTAAGGCACATAAGGAGGATCGTCCTTTTGTACTCGGTCTGCCTACGGGCTCGAGCCCTATCGGAGTATACAAGGAGCTTGTTCGCATGAACAAGAGCGGCGAACTCAGCTTCGCAAATGTTGTTACATTCAATATGGATGAATACCTGGGGCATCCGCGTGAGCATGACCAGAGCTACTGGTATTTTATGCATGATAATTTCTTCGAGCAGCTGGTTGAGATGAAGGCAGAGAATATCAATATCCTGAACGGCATGACCGATGATCCAGAAGGAGAGTGCGCCAGATACGATGAGAAGATCGCTTCTTACGGCGGGATCGATCTGTTCATGGGAGGTATCGGCGTAGACGGACATATCGCTTTTAACGAGCCTTATACAAGTCTTTGCTCGAGAACCGGTGTCAGGGACCTTACAACCGATACAAGGATCGTCAATTCACGTTTCTTCGGCAATGATCCCGAGAAGGTTCCCGCACAGGCACTTTCTGTAGGAGTCGGCACAGTAACGGATTCAAAGGAAGTCATGATCCTGATCAACGGCCACAACAAGGCACGTGCTCTTGCTGCTACGGTAGAGGGCGGTGTGAGCCAGAAATGGACCTGCTCGGCACTCCAGATGCACAACAATGCGATCATTGCATGCGATGAAGCTGCATGCGGAGAACTGACCGTTGATACCTATAAATATTTCCTGGATATTGAGAGGAAAGAGAGACTGTAAAGAGAGGGGAGTAATTATGTATACGATTAAAGAAATGTATGATCTTGAGCATACTCTCGCGGGAGAGTATCTTGCAAAGTTCACATATCCCTGGGAGGCTCTGAAAGGCATTAAGGAACTGATCCTGAGCCTTGGCCCGGAACTTGGGGATGAGTATGAGGAAAGAGAACCCCAGGTATGGGTTCACAAAACAGCAAAGATAGCACCTACGGCATTCCTCGGAGCACCCTGCATCATTGGCGCAAATACCGAAGTAAGGCACTGCGCATTCATTCGCGGATCGGCTCTTGTAGGCGCGGACTGTGTTGTAGGCAATTCTGTAGAATTGAAGAATGTAATATTATTCGATCATGTACAGACTCCGCATTACAATTATGTCGGCGATTCGATCCTCGGATATTTCAGCCACATGGGCGCAGGAAGCGTAACAAGCAATGTGAAGTCCGATAAGAAGCTTGTCATTGTACACAACGGCTCGGAATCCATCGAAACCGGCCTGAAGAAGTTCGGCGCTATGCTGGGCGATTATGTTGAAGTGGGCTGTAATGCGGTTTGCAATCCGGGAACGGTCATCGGAAGACATTCGAATGTTTATCCTACTTCATGCGTGCGCGGAGTTGTTCCTGCCAACAGCATCTGGAAGGATAACGGAGTAGTGGTCAGCAAGGATGACAGATGATACTGTACAGTCACAGGTAAGGATGATAATGAAGGTGCAGGCAGCGAAGACAGATGATGCCGTACCGGAAACAGATTATCGGAGGTTAGTTTTAAAGAATGGATGATTTGAACAAGATCATTTCAACAGAGAAGAAAGAAAGTTCCACGGTTGAAGTGGTTGTAAAACGGGAACCTGATGAGAATGTGACCGAGCTCGATCTCGTGCAGGTTTTTGTGAATATGGGAAAGAAGCGCCGGATCTATGCATGGATCATTATTGCGTGTCTGTTGGTGGGCCTTGCGGCGCCGCTTCTTATGGCTGAACTTGCCGAAAGAAATGAAACGGTTTCGGCGGTGATCACTTTGAGGTATCCGGAAGCCGCACAGCAGCTGGCACCTGATGGAACATCGCTAGACATGAATTATTTATCATCTTCGTATATTATTCAGAATGCTCTGAATAAGGCGAAGCTGGCAATCAACGTTCCGATCAGCACGATAGAAAGAAATCTGTCCATCGACAGCCTGCTTTCGGAAGATACACGCCAGAAACTTGAGGTTGTTGAGAAACTGACGGATGAGAGCAAGGATTACGGTGAGGTTCTCAATGTCAGATATGTTTATGAGGGACGCTATATTGTTAAGCTGAAAAACGGATTCAGTACCGATCCCGATGCAAAAAAGAAGGTTTATCTGAGCGGAGCCGATCTTTCGAATCTGCTTAACGCGATCATATCTTCGTATAACGATTATTTCTTCGAGACTTACATGGACATGAAGCTTCCCGATGACACGACAGACAGTTATGCGTCGGAAGAACTGGATTATGTAGAACGTCTCGATAATATGGTCGAGTTGCTGAACGCGCTTTCGAGATACTGTACTGACAAGGAAAAGGAAGATTATCTGAATTTCCGTTCCTTGAATGACGGATTGTCACTTACGGATATCAATGACGTTATCAGACTTGTCAGGGACATTGATGTTGATTACCTGTATGCTTATGTATATTTTAACAGTATCAGCAAAGACCCTGATTCGATCATGACGAAATTTGCATACCAGCTCAGAAATATGGAGATGGATCTGACCCGTATCAGTGACAGTATTGTGGATAATGCCGCTTTGATCGCTGAATACAAGAATGACAATATCGTTGTGAGCATGTCTGAGCAGGGAACCAGCCAGGTAAGCTCCAGTGTAACGGATTATTACAACGAGCTGATCATGAATCAGGCCGGATATTTTGAGACAAAGGCAAAACTGAACGAAAATATCGCCAATCTGAACGACCTGATCAACGGTTTCAAGTCATCTTCAAGTAAAGCCGTCCAGATGAATTATGTAAGAGACGAGCTGGCTAGCCTGACCTATATCTGCGATCAGTTGTACGAGCTGGTTGAAGAACATGCTTCTGAGATCATGAACAGCGAATTCTACAGGACATCCTATATTGACTGCATAGGTGCCCAGTTGGTCAATGATTCGTTCTTTAATGCTTCTACGATCAAGAAGACCTGCATCGGTGCTGTTGCGGGCCTGTTCATCGGAATCGTGATCTGGGGCATGGACGGCCTGATCGAAGAATTCAAGCGTGGTTCCAAGGCAGGCAAAGAGAATGAGGAAGGAGGAGAGGCAAATGAAAAAGCGTAATGTTTCAAGAAAACCTATTCCTTCTTTGGTAATATATCTGATCTGCATTGTGATCACGGGTATCATTGGACTTATAATCGCCGGAACAAAGTTCTTCGGCTCGGAAAAGAGCGACAGGTATTCATCGACGGTAATCGAATTTACTTATGACGGTGCCGCACAGAATCTTACTCCCAGCGGACAGAAGTTCTCGATAAATGAGATAACCAGTGATAAGATACTTGAAGACGCCCTCGCCAAGGCCGGTGTTTCCGACAGATATACTGCGGATGCGATCAGAAACAGTCTTGTTGTTACCGGCAGTTATCCCAAGGATGTAATCGACAGGATCAAGGATTATACCTCATTGTACGATTTCTCTGCCAGCCGTCAGGTTTCGCTGAATGATTATTATCCGACAATCTATTCGATCAAGCTCTATGACGATTTCGACAAGAACGCATCAGCGGGTACAATGAACAGTATTGTGAAAGCGATCGCGGACAGTTATAAGGAGCATTTCCTGAGTGAATATGTTTATTCATTCGATATGTCAAAGATCAATTCGATGCTGGTTCTTGATAATTATGATTATCTGCAGAAAATAAAGATACTGAGCAGGCAGCTGAAGGTACTCGATCAGTTTGCGACAGATATGTATGCCAAGAACTCGAATTTCAAAAAAGACGGTCTCAGTTTCAACGACATCAGCTTAAAGTGCAGGGATATTTCC
>JAGCZE010000215.1 GCA_017960415.1 Lachnospiraceae bacterium | reverse complement strand
TTCCGTTTTATCACAAATGAATCTTATGGTTATCCCGGTTACTTACCGACTGCTCACAGAACCGGGGCCCGCGATGGATGAAGAATTTGCTTTTGCGCAGAAGCATTTCATACCTGTATTGCCTTTGATGATGGATAGCGGGATCGATGCACTTTACACAAAGAAATTCGGTGACCTGCAGTATCTGTCACCGTTTGTTTTGGATCCGACCGCCATACCATATACGGAGAGATTAAAGAGCTTTCTGAGCGGAGTTTTGGTATCTGATGAGCTGGCACAGCGTATACGTGCAGCTTTTGATGCGTATATATTTTTAAGTTATCGCAAAAAAGACCGTGCACTGGCACTGCAGCTGATGCGCGAAATTCACGAAAATGCTGACTGCAGGGATATTGCCATATGGTATGATGAGTTTTTGACTCCGGGTGAGGACTTTAATGAGTTGATCGATCGGGCAATTGAAAAGAGTGAGTTTGTGACGCTCCTTGTCACGCCGAATCTGGTATGTGAGCCTAACTATGTGCAGTCTACAGAGTATCCCGCAGCGGTTTCTATGGGGAAAGAAGTTCTTCCTGCGGAAATGAAGCCCACGGATCATTCAGAGCTTGCCAGACAATACACAGGACTTCCTGCTCCGCTCTTAGTATCCGATGAAGAGGCCTTCCGCGCCGGGCTCAAGGAGGCGGTCAAAAAGATCGCAAGGACGGAGAATGGTGATCCGGAGCACAATTTCCTGATCGGAATGGCGTATCTGGATGGCGTCGATATGGAGATTAATCCGGAAAAAGGCATGCTGCTTATTACAGAAGCAGCGGAAAAAGGCCTTCCGGATGCAATGATCGCGCTTAGTGATATTTACGGTGCCGGAAAGGGTACAGAGCGCAACCTGGACAAACAGACGATCTGGGGCGAGAAAGCCCTGGATAAATTACAGAATCTGTATGGTACGGGAGACCAAAGATGTATTGATTATCAATTAAAAATCGCAGAACTATATGAGCAGATCGGCTGTTATGACGACGCACAGGCAATCTATGAGAAAATTCCAAATTCACGGGACAATGTATATGAAGACAGCAAAATCAGTATTTCCGGAGGATATTTGAAGGCAAAATACGGATTGGCGCGGATATACAAAATACATGGAAACTTAAGAGGACTTTATGACCTTGCGGTGGATCTGGAGATTTTGGCAAGTAAAGGGCTGAAGAACAAAAATGGGGAAGAGCAGGGAGACGCGAAGGAATCAGAGGATTATTCGGTAGATACGCTGATCTTATCCTATGAACTGCAGGCACTGGTGCTTGATAGCCTCTGTAAGTATGCTGAGCATCTTGAGGTGCAAAAAAAAATATTGAAACTTCTTGAGGAATATCGAGGGGACTCACATCCGGATACCTTGAGCGCCTGGATTGCCGCTGCATATGATCTGGCTATGATGAAGGAATCAGAAAAGGCACTGGAGTTATCCGAAAATATTATTCCCGAGATCATATCCGTTTGTGGTGAGGACAGTCCCCAAACTCTTCATGCGCTGAATGAAAGGGGAATTATCCTGCAGGCTGCAAACCGATATGATGAAGCACAGGTGATTCAGGAAAAGATATATCAGATCAGGAAGACGCAGGAAGGGGAAAAGGCACCCCGTACTTTGACAGCGCTGCATAATCTGGCAATTACGAAGCGGATTCTTGGCAAGCCGGATGAAGCATACGCAATGATACGGAAAGTATACAGGGAAAGGGCGCAATTGTTTGGGGAAAACAGCCCGGAAGCAATCCTGTCTCTGGAAGGGTTGGCAGACTGCCTGAAAGACTTGAAGAATTTTGAGGAAGCCTTTGTAAAAATGAAGGCGGTTTATGAATACAGACTTGACAATTTCGGTCCGCGTTCTTCAGACACGCAGTATGCTCTGTCGGTACTCTGGAATTGCGCTTTCGGCATGGGAAAAGAAGCAAAAGAGTATGAAAAGTGCCTGAATACGGAAATCTGGGTATATGAAGAATTCTGTGGAATACTCGGTGCGGAGGATGATACACCCCGGACATTGTTGATCGAGATCAAGCATCAGTTAGATAAGTATGATGAGTTCCTGGACGAGTGGATCATAATTGATTTATGGCGAAAACTGTGTGATACGCTTGGACGTGTGCTTGGAGAAAACAATCATGAGACCTTGGAGGATATTGCTATTATGGCAAGATGCCTTGGGGTAGCGGGAGCTTATGAGGAGGCGATCGAACTATATTTACGTGCTTATACCGGGATGAGGGACATATACGGTGATAATGACTTTGGTACACTTTTGATCTTGAGGGATCTGGCCTATATGTATTCGCAGACGGGAAAGATGCAAAAAGCATACCAACTCGGCGAACAGGCATGGCAGGGATTACAGACTGTTTACGGACAACTTGAAAAGGAAACGATCGAGGCACTCGATAACCTCGTCTGGTATTGTTATATGCTGCAGGATTGGGATAACGGTCTGCCACTGGCAAAACTGTTTCTGGAAGACTATGTGCATACGTTTGGACCCCATGCCTCCAAAACTCTGGATGCCTATGCGATCCTTGGGATGTTTTACCTGAAGCTTGGAAACAAGGCAGCAGCCCGCCGGATCGGCGAGGAGATCGCAGAGTATCCGGAGGAGGCACTAAGTGAGCGAACACTGGACATCCTGCCGGTGCTTCTAAACGCGGAATAACTGGTTGGTAGGTAAACGGAACTGACAGCTGTTTTGGATTTTTGAGGGCTATATTATGCTTTAATATTCAAAGTCATATTTTTTACCTTGAAGTATGATGTAGGACAAAAAGGAGGATCACATATGGACAAATGTTTTGGACAGGGAGATGTTTCACTTCGATGGCTCGGCCAGATGGGGTTTATCGTAGAAGCCGGAGAAACCAGGCTTTGCATAGATTATTATGCAACTCCCGATGAATCGAGGCAGATTCCGCCACTGATCCCGGCCGAAGAACTGAAAGACGTTGATGTATTTCTCGGTACGCATGATCATTTGGATCATATAGATCATGCGGCTTGGAAAATATGGGCGAAGACGAATCCGAATGCGAAATTCGTATTTCCGGCGGCTCATATGGACAGTGTCATCGCGGATGGTGTGAATGAACACAATGCTGTGGGACTTAATGACGGAGAGTCTGTGACTATCGGTGATGTGACAATACATACAATAGCGGCTTCGCACGAGTTTTTGGATCGGGATCCGGTTACCGGATTGTATCCGTATCTTCAGTATATCATCGAGACGGATGGAGTACGTATCCATCATGCAGGAGATACCGTAAGGTATGAGGGAATGATGCCGAAGCTCAGAGCATTTGGTAAGATTGATGCAGAGATCCTGCCGATCAACGGGCGTGATGCACAGCGGTATCGTAATAATTGCATCGGAAATATGACATATCAGGAAGCTGCGGATCTTGCGGGAGAGGTTGAGCCCGGTATTGTTATTCCGGGACATTGGGATATGTTTGCGGATAACAGCGCAGATCCTTATGCATTTGCTGATTATATCGACGCAAAATATACCGGGAAGTTCAAGTGCGTGATACCTCAGTATGACGACAGGATTATTATTCAGAGACAATTATAAACAATCCGGATTAAGTAAGCTGACCGAGAAGGGACATAAATATGGCAAATCTGATAGTAGTTTGCGGACCGCAGGCCGTCGGGAAAATGGTTGTGGCAGAGAGCCTGAGGGATAAATTGAAATACAATATGATGATGAACCACGACAGCATCGAGGTTTCTGATAAGATCTTTGGATTTGCGACTCCGGCGCAGAGAGAGTTCAATGGATTCTTCAGGGAGAAGGCCTTTGAGCTGGCTGTAAAGCATAATGTGGATCTGATCTTCACCTATGTGTGTGCGTTTGAAATGCAGGAAGAAAAGGACTACCTTATGAGCCTGCATGATCTTTTCGTGGGAAACAAAGGTCAGTTTTATTTTGTCGAACTCAGCGCCGATCTTGAAACCAGACTTGCCAGGAATGAAACTGCATACAGGATGGAAAGAAAAGCTACCAAACGTGATGTGGAGTGGAGCAGATCAAATCTTATCAATGATACCAGGAATCACAGGCTGAATTCCGAAGAGGGTGAGATCTGGTTTGAGAATCATCTGAAGATCGATAATTCAAACCTTGAACCGGACCGGGTGGCAGATAAGGTTATCGAAGCATTCGGCCTGATCCCGAATGACAAAGAGGAAAAAGAATACCGATTTGGAGAATAATTTATCTGTTTACATCAGGACGTTTCAGAGCCGAGAAAGCGGTTAATACGCCGACGAAGCAGACAACGGAGCCTGTGATCAGCATGGATTTCATACCGAGATGATCAAGAATAAAACCGCTGAGCAGATTTGAAAATACGCCGCCGATCGTGATCGCGCTGGTAACATAAGCCTGTCCTTTGACCTGATCGTTGTCAGCCATGGTTGAACTTACGTAATAAGCAGCTGCGGGGATAAACACCGCGTATGCGAACAGCTGAAAACTCTGGCTGATGAACATCCATACGAGATTCTGCGCAAAAACAAGGATCAGTATTTTTACAAAAAAGGCGACTCCTGAAAAAACAAGAAGTTTTGCAGGCGATACTTTCTTTAAAACAAAGCCGATAAGTGCCATAACGGGCAGTTCAAGGATAGCCTGAAGGAAATTGGCATATCCGAGCTGTGTTTCCCCTCCGCCCAAGGATCTTATGATCTGTATCATAAAATCGTTTATCATGTTGTGGGCAAAGAAGAAGCATATCGATGCGATGACCAGAAGCATGAATGCGGGGTAATCGTGAAAGAACTGTTTCAGGCTTGTATTAGCCGGTTTCTTTGATCCGTTAGCGTTATCCGGTGCGTTCGGACTGTTATTATTCCGATCTGCGGGTTTGAAGAAAAATACTGCTATTACGGATATTATCATTATGATGGCGGTAACAGTCATAAGGAGCGCTGCTCCGTGGTCTTCGACTGCTTTTCCGATAAATGCTGATGTTACCGCAAATCCGGCAGATCCCATTCCTCTTGCCAGACCATAGTATATATGGCATCCTTTTTTCTGATACTCAAAACAGAGGGCTGTCATGACTGGCTGATAAGCAAATTGGATCATGTAGATCATTGCAAAAACCACAAAAATCATGGGCTTATTGCCGGTGACAAAACGCAGCAGTACACTGCCGGAAAGAATGATCAGGCATGATATTATAATGAATCGGCGGTTCGTAAGCCATCCGCCTTTATCTATGACGCCGGCTATAAAAGGCTGGAACACTGCGGAGGTTATATTTGCCGTGGCAAGAAGTATTCCGACTTCAGTGTTCGAAAAACCTTTGGACAACAGAAAGACAGCCGCGTACGCATGTACTGTACAGAATGCGGCAAAATACATAATATTCAGAAGAGTATATCCGATCGTCCAAATTCCTTTATTTTTGTTCATAATGATCCCTATATTCTGTCAATAACACTTTATTTACAGCGGTTCAAACAAGTTCGTACTATATTGACGATGATACACAATTTGTTTTGGTCTGTAAATGGACCGCAATGGTTCTGTATATTTACAGTCTGTGAAATCAGTGTTATTTTTGGTTCTTAAATGGATTGCAGTGGTTTTCTTAATGTTTGTGGATGGATTGTTATGATTTGCTTTATTTTGCCGTAAAATCATGTTAAACTATCCGGAAAGGAGCTATCACAGATAGTAAAATGTAAATTGAAAAACAAGATAGTAAAACTAATAGAAGAATAGGTCAATTGCCATGCCCAATTATAAGAAAACCAAAACAGCCTGCTATTTAGGATTTGTTACACAGGCTATTGCAGCCAATTTCGCGCCGCTGCTCTTTCTGAAATTTCATAGTGACTATGGGATCTCCCTCGGAAACATTGCGCTGATATCTACGGTCTACTTTTTTACCCAGCTTCTGATCGATCTTTTCTGTGCAAAGTTTGTGGACAGGATCGGATACAGAGTTGCGATAGTGGTATCTGAGGTCTGTTCGGCAGCAGGTCTGACAGGACTTGCCTTTTTGCCTGATCTGATGCCCAATGCGTTCGCAGGGATCCTTATAAGTGTGACGGTATATGCTATGGGGTGCGGTCTGATAGAGGTTTTAGTCAGTCCCATTATCGAAGCGTGTCCGTTTGAAAACAAGGAAGCCACCATGAGCCTTCTGCATTCTTTCTACTGCTGGGGAGTCGTAGGAACGATAGTGATCTCAACAGTTTTCTTTGCGATATTTGGAATGGAAAGCTGGAAATGGCTTGCTGTAATATGGGCTCTGATACCTGCTTATAACATATATAATTTTGCAACCTGCCCGATAGTTCCTATAGTTGAAGAAGGGCAGGGCATGGGAATAAGAGCGCTTGGGAAAAAGCCCCTGTTCTGGGTCGCGGTCTGTCTTATGGTGTGCGCCGGTGCTTCTGAGCTTGCAATGGCACAGTGGGCATCTGCTTATGCTGAAGCTGCACTGGGATTATCCAAGGCGCTCGGTGATCTTATGGGACCTTGTATGTTTGCGGTTGCTATGGGCATAAGTCGTATTATATACGGCAAGTACGGAGAAAAACTGACTCTAACCCGTTTTATGCTTGGCTCAGGTATATTGTGCGTAGTCTGCTACCTGATGGCATCAATTTCATCAAATCCCGCCATAGGATTGACAGGATGTATTTTGTGCGGCTTTTCTGTAGGAATAATGTGGCCCGGAACGATAAGCATTTCGTCGAAGAAGTTTCCCACAGGAGGAACGGCGCTGTTTGCACTTCTTGCAATGGCCGGAGATCTTGGCGGAAGCATAGGACCGGCTATTGTCGGCAAGGTTACCCAGTATGCGGGTGATAATATCCGGGTGGGCATGGGAGCCGGGCTCGTATTCCCGGTAGTTCTCATCATAATGCTGATCATAATGAGCAGGGCAGCGTCCGCTAAAAGACTGTAGTGTGAGGTTTTCCACCTCAGCTCAAAACATTGATGGATATTATGATGGAATCATGTCAAAAAGCCACCTGCATATGTTTTACGGATCATATAAAAAACTTCATACGGATATTCTCACCGGATCATGTCAAAAAACTATCTGCAGATGTTTTTTCCACAACCATATCGGAAAGCGCGTATGGTACGATTTCTTCGGGGTCTGAGGAGGGATCGATCCATGCGTCGATCTTGTCCTCAGGCAGGATGAGGGGCATACGGTCGTGGATCCTGCTTAATTCTACGGTAGGTTCTCTGGTAAGTATCACAAAGACCGGATATCCGTTCTCTATCTTGTACAGACCGCACAGCCAGGTCACGGTATAGCCTGCGGGCTGGATGGCGTATTTTTCCCCTGTTTTTTCCCTGCCGTCGGGAGTTTTGAAATGCTCCCATTCGAAATAATATGAAGCCGGAATGATGCATCTGTGAGACTTCCAGGCATCTCTGAAAGCCGTTTTGGTACTTGCGGTTTCGACTCTGGCATTAAAGAGGGTGCGCTTGTTGTCCTGCGCGAGAAATCCCCATTGCATCGGGAAGGCGCTCCTTACACCTTTGGAATTCGGAGCAATGACCGGAACGATATCCGTTGGACGTATTTCTCCGAATGTAACCAACGGCCTACCATGAGTGTCTATAAATTTCGCGGTAAGGGCAGAGCGGGAGACAATGTCTATTATGTCGGTCAATTCGGGAAGATCTTTTTCCAGACAGTATCTGCAGCACATATCTACTCCTTTTTATCGGTCTTTTGAAATAGTTATTTGTGTATTAACATTGACATTTTTTGAAATTTCACTATTAGCCGTCTCTATATTATGTCGTCTGTAAACCCTTCGTCTTCATCAATACCGTGATCGGTATATCGAGCTTCAAACCCGGCGGTGCTTTCGGCTTCTTTGCATGTGATCGCCTCGCTGAAGCCTTTCAAAGCGTCAAAGGGACTGAATATCTTGGCGCGTTTCGAAAGGGCCATGGGCGGATGTTTGATCGAAAAGGCGTCAAGTGCGGAATGAACAGGTTTTCCTTTCTCGTAAACAGCCTGATATCTGAATGAGGAAGGAGGTGAAGAAGAGCCGATATCGTTTGTCATATCAAACCTCCGTATTTTTGCCGGAACGGAGGGAATGTTACAGGTAACAGATTATCGGTTTGCATGACGCGGTTACCGGTAACATGGCTATCGGTCCGGCTGACGTGGTTGCCAGGTACTCCGGTAACTTTCAGGCCTTGTGACCTCCGATCTGACGGTTTCTTTCTATGGTTGTGGCTCCATCAAGGAGATTCAGTCCCTTTACAAGAGCGTTTGCCCCATACTTGGTCCTGACATCAAGGAGCGCGGCGTGCAGTTTGTTTTCCCTGTCAAGCTTCTCGTAGTCCGTAAACAGATCCAGCTGATACATGCCGTCATCGGATGTGACATCACAGGCACATACTCCGAGTCTCCTGAATAATATCCGGTGGTCGCTTTTCTTACGTATGTCACGCATGAGCAGCTCTGTGACCTGCCGGGAATTGTTGGTAACGGCGGACATTCTGACTGTGCCGTTGGAATGTGCGGGATGGAGCCTTCCGTACCAGTCGATCGAGAGCCGCCCGTCATAAGCCGGAAAATGTTCGAGGCTCTTGTAATCATAACTGACCCACCAGGTAAAACAGGATGAAACCAGGTTTTTCCTGTACATATCGCAGCACAGGACATCTATCATCTCCTCAAAAACAATGTATGCCTCGTCGTACTTATAGGGGCGGGGCAGTACCTGACCGTTCGAAAGGGAGCGGTTGTTGCTGCTGTAATGCTTGATATCGTACATTGTGACGGGCTCGATGCCCCAGGCATGGTCTATCAGGATCTCTGCGTCGATGCCGAAGGTCTTGTAGAACCATTCCTCATCCCACTGGGTGCGCTCGGCAATGTCACCCATCGTAAACATATGATTGTTTTCAAGTCTTCTGGCCTTCCCGGAACCGATCTGCCAGAAATCCGTGAGAGGCCGGTGATCCCACAGAAGATGTCTGTAGGAATCTTCACTGAGCGCTGCGATACGGACACCGTCTTTGTCTGCGGGTGCTTTCTTGGCGACAATATCCATTGCAACCTTGGCCAGATATAGGTTGGTCCCGATACCAACAGTTGCCGTAATGCCGGTGACTTTCAGAACATCGCGGATCATGGTGAGGGCCATGACATGTACGGGAGAACTGCCGGAATGCGCCGCTTCATCCGTGTAAAAATGCAGATAAGGCGTGCAGTCGACAAAGCATTCATCTATGCTGTATACGTGAACGTCATCGGGAGCTACGTATTTCAGGTATGTTCCGTAAATGTCTGCGGAAACCTGCTCGTATCTGGCCATACGGGGAACTGCCGTAATATACTGGACCTTTGTATGATGCTCACTTTCATATTTTCTGATAGCCTGTTTCGCCTCGAAAAGACGCGGACGGCTCGGTACGCCTATAGCCTTGAGGGCAGGGGACACTGCAAGACAGATAGTCTGGTCCGAACGGCTTGAGTCTGCTACAAGAAGATTGGCCTTCAGAGGATCGAGCCCTCTTGCAACACATTCTACCGATGCGTAGAAACTTTTCATGTCGATGGCTATATAGGTGCGTGCAGGTGGTTTTACAGTGGAAATATCGTGCTTTTCATCCATAACTGAATTCCGGTAAAGATGTTTTAGTTCAAAACCCTGCCGAATATCCTGAATGAGTCGCTCTCACGAACCCGGACAGGGGCATACTTCGTGTTCAGGGAAACCAGAAATACCTTGCCGTCCTCCTCATGATATTTCTTGCAGAAAGCATCGCCGTTGAGATAGAAGATGCCGATGTTGCCGTCGATGAGGCTGTTCTGCTGCTTTACCCAGACTATGCTCTTGTCCTTGTAGCGGGGTTCCATACTGTCTCCGGAAATATGCAGGCCGAAGTTGGCATCCTGCGGAACATCGTCGCCCACTTCCTTCCACTGATAATCGTCACTGTCGAGAAAATTGCCGGTACCGGCCGATACGCGGTTCTCATAAAGCTTCAGACGGCGCGGTACAATAGAGATGACTTCGGCTGTGTGCTTATCGTATTTGTGGGAATTGATAAGGAGTGATGCGTAGTCATTCAGTTTGTCCTTTCCCTCGTCATTGAGCATGGCAAAGGGGTTGTAAGGATTCTCGTCGTACAGGGCTTCGTAAATATCGGTAACACCGAGAATGCGGCATATTTCGATAAATGTCAGGATACCCGGTTCGGCTGTGCCCTTCTCCCAGCTTGATACGGTCTTGAAGCTGTAGTCGTGGCCGCGTTCGGCCAGTCTTTCGGCGAGCATG
>JAGCZE010000214.1 GCA_017960415.1 Lachnospiraceae bacterium | reverse complement strand
GTAGCGATATGGATAATAGCCGTTTGCGAGGTTATCCGGGCGGCGCAGAATATGATTCAGATCATGACGATCAGACACGATACTGATGCGAGAGACAATGCTTATGCAGAGTTTGTTAAGAGCCTGAAAACATCTGACAGGCAGTTTGTCCGTGAGTTGCTGAATGAGTTCGACAGATTGGAGAATGCGGAATGACGGAATACGAATATCAGACAGAGGTCGTGGCGCGGCGAATTGCCGCCGAAAGGGAAGAAGAGAAGCACGATTGCGGGAACTGTAAGGAACGGATCGGGATACCGTGTCTGAAAGTATACCGGTGCGAGAAGTTGAAGAAAGGGGGAGAAAATGAATAAGGACATTAACCATACGCTGATGGCTCTGGTTCCGATTTTGCAGATGAACGGCGAGAACGTGGTCAGGATCGAGGCTGTCCGGGACTGGTACAAGAGTGGTGACGGGGAATACTGCAAGGAAATCGCGGAGATTACATTCAGTAGCGGATATCAGACATACGCCGATATCGGATGCGATGCGAACTTGACGGCGGTCTATGATATTCTGGCAGTCATACAGGAGATTAAGCCGAAAAGCACGAAGATTGAGCGGTTGGAACGGGGCATTTATGAAATGCCTGATGTCACAATAAAGGTCAACGCAGATCATTATGACGGTTACTGGATGCCGCTTGGAGAAGGTGTGCCGCCAGTCGGAAATGCCCTGATCGTGACGATATGGGACAGTATCAGGAACCGGCGTGAATTACGGTATCCCGTGATGTATCGGAAATCATGGACGAGCGATACATACGGATTCTACGTTCTTGGCGATGAAAACGAATGGTTGAACCCGGAATATGACAAGGTTCTTGCATGGACACTGTTTCCGGAGATATGGGAGGGAGAATCTGGTGAAAACGCTTGAAGAAATTATGCAGTGCAGACGGCTGAATGTTGCCGTGTTTGGAGCCGATGGCGGTCAGGGGACTATCAATATCGGCGGTTGGGACGGAACCGTTATCTGGTCATTCGGCGGCGGTTGGGATCACGTTTCCGTGCATCCGTTCAAAAAGCGGATAATGCCAAGTTGGTCAGATATGTGCAATATAAAGGATATGTTCTTCCGTGATGATGAAGCCGTAATTCAGATTCATCCCGTCAAGAGCGAGTATGTCAACAACGTATCAAACTGTCTGCATTTGTGGCGGTATCAGGGCGAATTCCCTCTGCCGCCGTCATGGATGGTCGGTATTAAGGACGGGGAAAGCAAAGGTCAGGTGTATGCCGATGCACTGGACACGCTTATCAGAGAGGAGAACGCATGAAAAACGCCGATTATATCAGGTCACTGGATGATACAAAACTGGCGCGGTTCCTTTGGACATGGGGCGAGAACAATTTAACAAGTTTTATGAAATACGGCGGCGAAAAGCTGATGAATGCCGATAAACTGCGTGACTGGTTGAATAAAGACATAAAAGAATTTGTCTGTGAAGAAACATTTGTATCAGATGAAATGGCCTACGATCAGGAATTCAACATAAAAGAGGGGAATAACAGCGGATGGCGATGAGGAGGTGAATGAATGACGGAGGACGGATTTTGGATAAACAGGCGCGAACTGATACAGAAAATCGCAACGTGTCATATTGATTATGATACACGCCAGAAGATATGTGATGTTATCGTGTCATTGAAGGGAATTGATCTTCTGGATCGTGATACCGGAAAAGAGCCTGTTCTTGAGACTAAATCAAATGTAATGCATGTGTCATATACGAACGGAACAAGCGGTTTTAAGGAAACCACATTCACGGATTGGATGTGTCCGGTCTGCGGATGGTTTGTCGGAGAATTATATTCCGGATTCGGGAGATGGCACATTCAAAGGGAAACATCATATTGTGCCAGATGCGGTCAGAAGATTGACTGGACAAAACCAAGCGATGAAGAAAAGCGGCGGTATGAAAGAATTAAAGCCGCAAAGCGTAAGGAGTTTGAGCAGAAGAACGGACATAAACTGGATAACATGTACGAGGGATTGAGAAGAAAGTACGGTGAACTGAATAATGACGGTAACGAAAGCAGTTGAGATTCTGGCGGCACACAAAGATGGGTATGATGATTATGAGGAGGACACACAGATCGAGGGGCAGATGTCCCTGTTCGGGGAGGTGGAGTAGTGAACAAGGAATGTATCTATCCTGATTGCATGAACTGTCCGTTACCGGACTGCAAGATGGATGACAAGGAAATCAAGAAGATGCTGAAAGACCGTAAGTCGAAGAAACGGATTACGTTTCAGGAATTCCGGGACGGTCTTCCGAAATGTAATGAGTGTGAACACTGTACACGGATTGAACAGTCGGTGCCGGGAACATATGTCCGGGTATGCACGTTGAACATGCGGATAGTCAGCAATCAGATCGTGCGTTCCCCGGGATGGTGCAGATTGAGAACTTTGGAACTTCAGGAGGATGCGATATGACTAACAGTGTATTGTTTTGGGTTAATGTCGTGGGTACGGTGCTGTGGTTTGCGGTAGGCATATTAATGCTGTCACGCAACCGTAAGATTGACCGCAGTGATTACGCGCTTATCTGGTTCATGTTGATGATCCTGTTGAGCGAAAAGATTGCCAATATTTACATGGGCAGAATTCAATAGGAGAAGGGCGGTGATCGGATGATTTGCCCTAAATGCGGTATGGAAACCGAGGCATATGATTCCAGATGGCACTACGATGAATTCATGCCAACGGGATATCAGGAACGGCGAAGACAATGCCTGTCGTGTGGATATCGGTATGTGACATGGGAACTGTACATGCATGAGACAAATATCATGAGAAAACATCAGAAAGAAACGGAGGACAGCGGCGCATGAAAGACGAATGTTGCGGAACATGTAAGTATCACAGGCGGGACGGGTCGGAATGGATTTGCAACAACGAGGACAGCGAAATGTACGCCTGTTATACGGATTACACGGATGAGTGCGGGGACTACGAAGAGCGGGAGGATTGATGATAATGACGGAACTGGAACAGATCAGACAACAGCTTGAAGAAATGAAGGTAGAATTTGAGGACTATCAGGAAATGAAAGCGCGGATCGGGTCGCTCAAGACACGGATTCATAATCTGGCAGATCAGGTTAACAGGCTGATCGTGAAACAGGACGCAGAAGAACCGGCAGAAAAGACCGGAGGCAGATGGATTCCAAAATTCGGAGAAACATATTATAGGATATTCGCTGACGAAAGTATTCAATTGGTTCAGCGTACCAGAAAAAATCTTGCCGTGTTCGCGCTAGGGAACTGCTTTAAGACAAGTGAAGAAGCCAAATTTATGATTGAGCGCCTGAAAGTGCTTGCAGAAATGCGAAAATTTACGTTCAAGCCGGATGAAACTGATGTCGAACGGTATCACTTGGAATACGGAAGAGTATTCCAAAACATTTTAATAAGGCGTTCGGATTCTTTTCTTTTAGGAGTTCCGGAATTTGAAAGTGAGGAAAAAGCAAACGCATGTATTGATGTAATCGGCAAAGATCGCCTGATAAAGTATTACTTCGGGTATTATTTCGGGATTTAAGATGGGGGCATAGAATGATTAAGGTTGAGAACATTGAAGCGTGGGGATTTGAACATGCGATTCGTGGAATTCGAAATCCCTATAATTCACATGATAAGAGTGACAGTGTTGTATGCCTTGGATCGGATTTCCGGCATTGCAAGGTAGGCACAAGAGCATGTCCGAGAAAAAAGGATGATTTCACGGGTGACATATATTGCATAGGCCCAAATGATCTGGATTTGATGCGGAGACTTTATAAGGCGGGTGTGGAACACAGGACATATGCCCGGATGATTCAGGTATCAATGGATATTACGGCTCCGCTTCTGTGGTGGCGTGAGGCAGACCGATATTCCGTAGGCAAGACGCAGATCAGCACGTCCACAATGCACTCGATCCATAAAAAAGAATTTAAAATGGAGGATTTCAGCAATGAACACATTCTGGATTTTCTTGGATTCCATGACAAGGCCAGATTCCGCACATGCTTCATCGAGACAATAAAGAATCTGAATATTGCCCGTCAACTGTATTTAGGAACGGGAGACAAGCAATACTGGAATGCGATGATATATATGCTCCCGTCAAGTTACAATCAGCTTCGGACGGTTGAGATGTCGTATGAGGTCGTGTTCAAGATCATCCGGGAACGCACGGGTCATAAACTGGACGAGTGGAACGATTTCGTTGAGATTCTGAAAAAATTACCGTATGTGAGGGAGATAATGGAAGATGGGGAAAAATAATAAGCTGATAAATCAGATGCGCCTGTTGGCGGCGATGAACAAGGCCGATGCGATCAGTAGGGCTTCGGATCAAATGGTACCGGAACTGTATGCGGCAATGGCGATTGCACTGCATCGCGTCAGGGGCTTTGACATGGAGCAGATCGAGGAGATTTTTGCGGAGTCGCAGAGGATCTGGCAAGAATTTGAGGGAGAGCCTGATGAAATGATCGAACTGTGCGAAAAGGAAACGGGGATTGCCGTGCGCGGAGGTAATTGAATGTCCGGGAATAATGTGATAGAATATCTTACGCCTGAAATGGTGAGCGAAGCACTGCATATAGGGATGAACAAGACGTACAAGCTGTTCAAACTTCGCGGATTCCCGGCGGTACGGATCAGCCGTCAGTGGTTGGTCAGCGCAGAGGACTTAAAACGGTTCCTGTCCGAGTACAAAGGATCGTTGATTTCACTGTAATTTCTGGCGATACATCTTGACAGTTTGTAAAGACCAAACCGGTTTCCAAAACTGGTGGACATGATTTTCGGATAGCCGATAAAGCCAGTAAACAAGCGGTTCACGTGGCTTCGTACACTTTGCCTTTTAATCAAGTTGTCCCGGGTTCGATTCCCGGGTGTCTCACGAAAAACGGAGCGGAAATACGCAGTATATAAGCGGTTTCCGCTCTTTTTATTTTTTTCATTCGTTATCTTTCGTTATCAAAAATTAAAAAAAATGATTTAAACTGGTGGACAAACTGCCGGACAAAATGATATATTGATTTCGTCATTTGACATGGTTTCGGTAGGAGGGATAAGTGAAAAGGAGAAGAAACGGAGAGGGCAGTTACGGTGTCGTAAAAAAGCACGGTACTACCTACAAGTATTATTGTGCGCCTGATAAGGCATGGACTGTCTATGCAAAGACATCCGCAGAACTGGAAGAAAAACGTAAGAAGCGTGAAAAGGAAGAAACGGAGAAATCAAAACTGTCAGGGGAACCGTTGACCGTATCGGTCATGTGGAAAAGGTGGCTGTTGAGCCGGAAAAACGACATTTCCCCGGGGACATACGATAATTACGAGGACATATTGACCGCTATGGTCGATAAGTTTACGGGGTACGATTTAGGAAACAAACAGTGTTCGGGACTTACGCCGGATATGCTTGAATCCTATTTTTTTTCGCTTTCAAACAAATATTCGCTGAATTCAATCAACCGCGTATACACGCTTCTGAAGCAATCCATCGAATACGGACAGCAGAACGGGCTTGTGCCTGATAATTTCTCCGTCAAGAACGTTAAAAAGCCGACAGAGCGTAATGTCGCGGTCAAGAAGAAGGAAGTGCAGTTCACCACGCTGTCAGACATGGAGATTCTGTACCGGGAGGCGTACCGCAAAGATGATAAGGGACGGAACGTGTACGGGGATGCCGCAAGGATGCTTGTGTTCATCATGTATTCCGGTGTCAGGGTCAGCGAAGCCATAGGTCTGAAATGGAGATACGTCAAGGCTGATTATTCAGAAGTCAGGATCATGCAGTCTGCGAGAAAGGTCGCGGAACGTGATGTGAACGGGAATGCCGTCATGGTAGACGGGCATAAGAAGTATTCAAGGGTCAGTAAATCCACGAAGACCGAGAGCGGGGAGAGAACGATACCGTTACCGGATAGGGCTTCGGACATTCTCAAATACTTCGCGGAGGCGTTTCCGGACCATAAATCCGATGATAACGTGTTTCTTACGTCCAAAGGGACGCTTTTTTTGCGTGAGAACGTGGAGCGCGTATTGTACAAAATGCAGAACAACAGCGATTGTTCATGCAAGGACTACACGCCGCACTCGTTACGGCACGGCTACGGCTCCATCCTGTTGAGCGAGGGCGTGGACATAAAGACCGTTTCCGTACTCTTGGGACACAAGGACATATCCACCACATACAACATCTATATTCACGTTCTGGAAAAGGATAAGGTTAAGGCGATCAGGAATGTCTTCAACAGCCGTTCTATATAGGGCCGTGAGGGGGTAAAATCGCGTTTGCCGGTCGATGGCATATAAAAACCCGGGTGTCCTAAAGCCGAAAATCTGTCTTAAAATACGCTACTGTGTGCATGTGACAGAAAACAAAAAAGCAACCGCCCTTTGCCCAAGGATTGAGGTTGCTTTCTTGTAGCTGTTTTGTAACTTATAGTGTGCCTGTTCTGACTGGTGTTGCTGCCAACTACTAATATAATAAATCCGGATTATGCTCCTGTCAAGACAACAAAAAAGCAACCGCCCCTCGCCAAAGGATTAAGGTTGCTCTTTTTTTGCAGTTTTCTCTGCACCCTTGATAACTACATGATAAACCATGACCGTGTATCTGTCAAGATAAAAAACAGCCGCCCCGGACCAAAGAAAACGGCTAAACCTTATGGACGAAACGGCTATTTTTCTTATGATACTGACACTCTTGGTTACAACTTTGGCAGAGACATAAACAAATGAAAAAAATACCGCCTGATATTGTAACTGAAAATTTAGATTGCGGATTTATGATAAACCCGTATTGCGCTTTTGTCAAATTTATACTGCATCAGAATTTGATACCCCCCGGGGTCTCCCGTATCAGGTGAAATGAAACAGGATCGGGATCGTGTTGGATTTTCGGCAGAATTTCGCGCCGGAATCACGGAATTTCGCCGCCGTTTCGTGAAACAGGCTCTATTGCGCGTTTCAGGGGAGATTTTTACCGATTTTGACCGTATTGCGCGTTTTATGGGGCATTTTTTCCCTATTGCGCATTTTGGGTAGTCTTTATGGGGTATTTTCTCCCCTTTTAGAAATAGTTCTCCGTCATATTCACGATCATGAACGGCTCCCGCCTGATATTGAAGCCGACAGCTAACCATTCGCCGGTTATTTCGCAGTAGTACAATTCCCCGGTGACGGCTCCCGTCAGGTCGATTTTCGGTTTCATGAGCAGATACGTCTTTCGGATAATGTCATATGAGGCCGCGATTATATTGTTCACCATTGCGCTATCCCCTTTCCCGGCTCCATCCCGTTTCCGAAAGATTTTCAATGTCTTTTTCCGTCAACCGGAAGACAGCGCCGCCGGCATCCTCAAAAACATATCTGTCCCGTACCAGATCCCGGTACCATAGCCACCGCCAGTATTGAAAGCTGAAATACTTCGCGCCCCTCAAAAGATCATCAGTACACATATTTTATATCCTTTCCATGCTTTACACCATGATTAGATCATGGTATTATCATTACGGTTTTTCATAGAGACTACTGCCACCGGGCGCGGCAGTCTAAAATTGCGCCCGGGGGCTTGTGGGGATACCATAGGCCCCTTTTAATCCAAGGAACTGTATCCCACTGTATCATAGCCCATTTCTTTCAGGGCCTGAAGCATTGCATATGCAACGCGCGTTCTCCTGTTCGCCTGTCCCATTGTCGGTACGCCTATAACCCATTGCGTGTTGCGGTATATCCTGAATTTGGATGCCGTGGTTCCCGCTTCTTTGGCGGCCTGTTTGACCATGCTCTCCAGCCATCCGTTGCCGACTATGGACGGAGCATCAAAGTTGCAAGGCCCGCCGTCTTCCCCGAAATCGTGCTGTTTTCCGATTTCTACGGCCTTTTTAAGGTCTTCCCGCAATTTTTCATACATGCCGGACAGCTTTTTATGTTTCTGGCAGTCGTATTTATTCCGGAAATCCTGAAAAATATTCCATGCTTCTTGTGTGTCTGTAGTTCTTACACATTCATATTCAATTTCCGGATTTTCT
This sequence comes from Lachnospiraceae bacterium, assembly GCA_017960415.1. Next base: position 28 of record JAGCZE010000214.1, on the reverse strand, counting down.
TCATCCATGACCATGATTTCTATCGTAT
>JAGCZE010000213.1 GCA_017960415.1 Lachnospiraceae bacterium | reverse complement strand
TATAACAGGGAATCACTGATCCTATTTGATGAAATACAGAAGTTTCCCAAGGCGACGGAAGCTATCACATATCTGGTGGCCGATGGCAGATACGATTATATCGAAACAGGTTCACTCATATCGATAAAAGAAAATGTTGAGAATATTACCATTCCGTCGGAAGAAAAAAAGCTTAGGATGTATCCGGTTGATTTCGAAGAATTCATGGATTATTTGAATGAAGGAATCTTAATGGAATATATCGCGGATTGTTATGATAGACATCAACCATTGGAACAAAAACAACATGCAAAAGCAATGCATCTGTTTAAAGAGTATCTCTTGGTAGGCGGCATGCCCAGGGCACTTGTAAAGTTTGCATCGAACGGAAGGGATTTTGGTGCGGCCGATGAGGAGAAAAGGGATATTCTGGAACTGTATCGTGATGATATTAAAAAAGCTGCCAAGCGGTATCATTCACGAGTATCCGCTATCTTTGAAAACATACCGGCTTATTTGTCGACTCATGAAAAGAAGATCGTATTGAGCGATATAGAACAGAATGGGGTTTTTTCAAAATATGACGATCCGCTGTTCTGGCTTGACGACTCAATGATATGCAATCTATGTTACAAATGTAATGACCCGAATGTCGGGTTGGCTCTGAATAAAAATGATTCATCGGTTAAATGCTATATGGGTGATACAGGACTGCTGGTGAGTCTTGCATTCAGCGAGAATGAAATATCCGATCAGAATCTGTACAAACAGATCATGGATGAAAAGCTGTCTCTGAACGAAGGGATGTTGTATGAAAATATAATTGCCCAAATGATAACGGCGATGGGCAAAAAACTGTATTTCTATACCAGATATAACGACGCAAAGCACCGAAACGATATCGAGATCGATTTCCTGATATCAAATGACAGTAAAACCAGATACAGGGTTTTACCGATCGAAGTTAAGTCGTCGAAGAACTATTCAACTACATCGCTGGGACGTTTTAAAGAAATGTTCGGGAAAAAGATTGAAAAACAAATGATCATTCATCCTAAGAATTATTCATTTACAGATGATATTGAGAAGATCCCGCCGTATATGCTTTGGAAGGTACTGTAAATCTATTAATCTAAGGTTTTAAAGTGACACAGAAGATGACTATATGGCACTTCCCGAAGGAACAAGGGTTGAAATGATCAACGGCCGGTTTTATAATATGGCAGCGCCAACCACCATTCATCAGAGAATACGTGATGAGATATTTGTGGAGTTTAGAAATTATATCCGGCAAATATCTGGAACGGTGATTGCGAGGTTGATTTTAAATATATCTACAGTCAGATGGAATTTATGTATGACCGGAGGGAATGATCGATCCGGATATTGATAAAGATGTCATGATTTATGATAATTCTATCAGAATAATTGGGGGATAGCAGACCATGAAGAAAACAAAACTTTATAATAGAGTATTGGCGGCAGCTTTGGTATTTATACTTGCAGTGGGGACCCTGTATCCTTCTGCACCGGCTGCGGCTTTTCAGGATACCTATTACGGAGACGTGAAGATCGAAGAATACAACGCGCTTTCGTCATTTACCGAGGATGGGATCAAATATCTGGTGACGAGCCGGCCGTCAGGCGGCAATAACGGTGAAGTCTATGTTAACGGCTGCGATTTCCGCCTGGAGACTATTACGATTCCGGGACTCGTCAAGCACAGCGGAAGCAAATACGATGTCATAGGCATTAACGACAAGGCCTTTATGAACTATGAGAACCTGACCAAGGTTACGATAGAGGACGGGCTCACTTATATCGGAGGAGGCGCGTTCTGGGGCTGCTGGTATCTCGAGAGCATTAAGTTTCCGAAGACACTGAAGGAGCTGGGCCAGTCTGCGTTTGAAAAATGCGGTTCATTAAATAGCATCACCTTCCCGGATTCACTCACGGTCATCCCGCAGAGTGTATGTGCGAACAGCGCTGTTTCCAAGGTTACTTTCGGCAGCAAGGTAACGAAGATTGGCAGTTATGCTTTCAGGAACTGCGATAACCTCAAGGAGATCACTCTTCCCGCATCGCTTAAGACTGTTGAAGATTATGCATTTTCGGAGTGCCGCAATCTTGCGAAGATAAACAATCAGAGCAAGCTCAAAAAAGCTGATTACGAGAAGGCATTTAATTCGACAAAATGGGAGAAAGGCGAGAAGCCGGTTACCGGATCATATACCTATGCCGATAAGGATATGCATATCGCTCTTTATCTTGATAATAAGCAGCTGAAGGACGGCTATCTTTATTATCGCATGAACAGCTATTATGCGGATGATCGGGGTTTTGATTATGATGACTGGGAACATGGTGCCTGTGCGCAGCTGAAAAAGGATTCAGACGGCAATTATATTCTTGAGAAGAAGTACATTTCGGAAGGCATGTATCCGATAGACGGTGAATTCTATTATTGTGAGAAGAAACCGACTGATTTTCTCAAGGATTATCAGTTTATATTTAAGACCGGCGATATTCCCTATACAAGTGCTCTCGGGCAGGAATTGTATGATGAAGATACTGCCAGGGCAGAGAAGATCAAGGTCGAACAGGGCGAAGAAGCCTACAATGAATTCATACGCAACAGAAAAAGTTCATATGACTATTCAAAGAGTCTTGATGATGCTGCCAGACCAGTGCGCCTCTATACCGTGCATTACGAGCAGGGCGAATATGAAGCCCGTTATATGCCCGAGGACCGGATACTGAGCAGATACGGCTATTCCAAGCCCGGCGAGGGAATTAACCTGTTCCTGACAGGCTTTGGCTCCTTAACCCACCCGGTATCCGCAGCACGCGCCTTTGCATATTATGCCGACAGCAACGGAAAACGCGTGGATTCCTTAAAGGACATTACAGGTCCGGTCACTCTTCATCCTGTTTTCGTAAATGAAGATGAATTGTTTAAAGGAGAAAACTATGTTTCCGAACAGGATTATTACTATACCGCATATATGCGCAAAGACGAGAACTGGTCGGAAATAGCGGACAATGTCAGGATAAAGTCGGGTTCTGAGCTTGTTGAGCGTCTTCTGACCGACCCGGGCAAAAAAGACGGACTCTGCATCATTGACAGCAAGGTAACACTTTCCTGCAGTGATCTTGAAAAATATGTGAAGTCAAAGGCTTCTGATGATTTTTCCTACATAAAGCCGGAGATGGGAGGATATTTCTACAATCAGGATGATTTTATCGTGGTCAAGTCCGGCGGAACGCTTATTTTAGACGGAGTCAGACTGATCAACGGGATCAGGGTCTCGCTGCAGAAGGGTGCGAAGCTGCAGGTACTGAACGGCTCGACGCTTGCAGGCGGCGGGATAAGCCTTCAGGAAGGCTCTGAGGCTGAAATTTATGACGGCACCATAGACGGTGTGATCATGAATTCGGGAAAGATCACCGTCAAAACCCCGAAATACAAAAGGGCTACCGACAGCTTCTACAAGAAATCAATTGATTCGAATCTTTTCCATAACAGCAAGACAGGTGTGATAGATCTGGATTACGGCTGCCTTGACTGGGGCAATGATTTTGACAAGGATTTCGGCCCGGGCGCTGTAAAAAGCGATATGAGGGATGCCGATGATGCTGTGGTTGTCAATAACGGAACGATCAATGTCACGGGTTACGGTCATATCAGCATGGAGAGCGGCTCACAGAACCGCGAACATAAGGAATCCTATGCGAAGACGCCGATCGTCAACAACGGAACGATCAATATTACTTCAAGTTCTAAGAGATTCTATGAATTTGCGATGATAGAGATCGACCATAACAGTTTTTACAACTACGGTACGATTAAGGTAAAATCCGATGTCAGACGGAAGACCTATTCAGACAGCTATGCGGGCAGATCGGCTCAATGGGAGAACTCTTTCTATGCGGAGATCCAGTCACAGGAATCCGAATTTATCAATTACGGTACCATCGAGCTTGATATAAAGAACGGTACCGGAATAGCGGTCGTTGAGAACTTCTTCCCCAGGGACAGGGTTGTAAAACGTTTCGAGGAAGACGGGGACACTGCTTCCCAC
>JAGCZE010000212.1 GCA_017960415.1 Lachnospiraceae bacterium | reverse complement strand
TGGTTCGTCGGCTCGTCGAGTATCAGAAAATTGGCATCGGACATCATGAGCTTCGCAAGTGAAACTCTGGCTTTTTCGCCGCCGGACAGGGACTTGATCAGCTTGAAACAGTCGTCTCCGGTAAAAAGGAAAGCCGCAAGCAGATTCCTGACCTTGGTATTGTCCGCATCGGGATAAGTATTCTGTATCTCGTCAAATATCGTGTTCGAATCGGTCAGAACATGGTGTTCCTGATCGTAATAACCCGGATATACCTTTGCACCGAGCTTAAAATCACCGGAATCGGCAGGGAGCAGGTTGTTCAGTATCTTCAGGATCGTTGTTTTTCCGGTGCCGTTATCGCCGATAATGGCGACTCTGTCACCGCGCTTGATCTCAAAACTGATATTGTCGAACAGCTTCAGATCACCAAAGGATTTGGACAGATCCCTGACCGTAAGGACATCGTTGCCGCTCAGGATATTCGGCTCAAGGATGATGTTCATGCGGTCGTTGAGCTCTACAGGCTTGTCAATGCGCTCTATCTTGTCCAGCATCTTCTGCCTTGATTCGGCTCTTTTGATGGATTTTTCGCGGTTGTAGGAGCGGAGAGTCTCAATGACCTGCTCCTGATGCTTGATCTCGCGCTGCTGGTTTAAATAGGCCTTGAGCTTATCGGCCCTTTCACGGTGCTTTTTCTCCGAATAATCCGTGTAATTGCCGCTGAAGGTTTCCGCATGTGTATTTTCCAGCTCGACGACTTTATCGACGATCTTATCGAGAAAATATCTGTCGTGTGCGACAATGATGACCGAGCCTTTGTAAGAACTTAAGTATCCTTCAAGCCATGCGATCGAGCTCATATCAAGGTGGTTCGTAGGCTCGTCGAGCATGATGATATCAGGTTTTGAAAGCAGCAGCTTGGACAGGGATACGCGTGTCTTCTGGCCTCCCGACAGCGTTGCAACGGGAAACGTAAAATCGTTTTCGCTGAAACCGAGACCTTTCAGGACACCGGTTACTTCGCTCTTTACCGCATAACCGTTCCGGGCCTCGAATTCATGATTCAGAAGATCATATTGTTTATAAAGGCTTTCGAGTTCGTCACCCGAAGCATCCTTCATCCTGGCTTCGATACGGCGCAGATTCGTCTCCATCGCGATAACGCCGGCTTTGACCGACAATACCTCGTCATAGATCGTGTTGGCTGGATCGAGATTCTGCTGCTGTGAAAGATAGCCGAGGGTCGTGTCCTTTGAGATCGCAACCTGACCGGAATCGGCGCTCATCTCGCCCGCTATGATCTTGAGCAGCGTTGATTTGCCGGCACCGTTTATGCCGACAATAGCGCATTTTTCGTATTCATTGATGTGAAAGCTGATATTTTCGAGTATCTTATCGGTACCGAAAGCTTTCGATATATTCTGACAGGCTAAAATCATGTTAATTCTCCAAATATTCGTGATCAAAGATGATTGTATCAAAACCCGCGGAAGTAGTCAAATGTTTGACTTTTATGTCAGGGTAAAGTAAACTTTATGAATGGGACAAATGTTTGTATTATCGCAATTTATACTGTATTTGGATGGAAAATGGAAAAGAAAATAAGAATCTGCAATATCATATTTAAGACACTGATCATTGCCGCAATAGCGGTGCTGTGCGGCAGCAGCCGCGGGGCAAGCGCTGAGGGTGGAAAGCTTAAAACCGAAGTGCCGAAAGACTATGTTGTGAACCTTGCAACGCAGAGTGAAGCCGAGAATGGCCTGTATAACAGGTTTTTCCTGAAGGATGATATACAGGAGATCAGGATCACGATCGATGAGGACAACCTGAAATACCTGTTCGCAAATGCTGCCGATAAGGTTTCGGTACTTGCCGACAAGGTAAAGATCGGTGATGAGACCGTGATGTACGCAGGCCTGAAGACCAAGGGCGATTATACGCTGGCTCACGGAGTCAGTGACAATCACAGCAACATATACTCATTTACGATCAATTTCGGAAAATATGTCAAAAAGTCGGGATTCGGGTATAAACAGAACTTCTTCGGACTCAGGAAGCTGAGCCTGAACAATTTCTTTTTTGACAGGAGCATGCTCAAGGAATTCACGGCATATTACCTGATCGACAAGATGCGCCTGCCGGTCTCCCAGTACGGGCTGGCGAAACTCTATATCAATGACCGGTACTGGGGCGTCTATTTTATGGTCGAAGCCTTCGATTATTCAGTATTGGAGCAGTATTACGATACCACGAAGGACAAACTGGGCAGCTTCCTGACGAAGCCGGTGGGAACGGATCTGGAATATAACGATATCGTGCGGGATCCGGGGCTTTTATGGGGGCATGATGAGGAAACCTATGAGGATGTCAGCGAAGATGTCCCGATGGTCATCGAAAGCATCAGAAAACTCGGGAACTTAAGCAGTGGACTGGACTTTGAGGGTAATGCGATAGATGTAAACAGTGCGGAATATATAGAACTGCTCGGGCAGGTGATGGACCTGGACGAGGTTCTGCGGTATTTTGCCGTACACAGCTTCCTTGTTCAGACCGATAACATGTTTACGGTTCAGCACAACTACGGCCTTTATTGCGATCCACAGGGCAGGCTGGTGGTGATCCCCTGGGATTATGACTTAAGCTACGGTACATATTTTCCGTCTACGGCCGATAATACGGCCAATTATGATGTGGATATCATGTACAGCATGAACGGAAGCTGGCAGGATTATAACAACAGGGAGTATTCCGAAGGCGTGTATTCGCAGTTTCCGCTATTCCGTGTCATTTTCCAAAATGATGAACTGATGGAGCGGTACCATACCTATATGCTGGATTGTGCGAAGATTGCTTCGCTGGGCGGGACAACTTCCGACAAACGATATTACGAGCCGGCCAATATGTACGGGATAATAGAAAAACTCTCCGGGGAGCTGATTGCGGCGGCATCGATTGCCAATTATCCGGGCGCTTCATATATGAACAGGATCAACCAGCCGTCGGCTGTGAAGAAGGCGATCCCGAACATCGAGAAGATCATTGCCTGCAGGGCGGTGGGGGTATATTCGCAGCTGAGCGGTGAAGGAAGCTGGGTAGCTTGTACGGATTGCGATCTGTCTGCGGTAGGCAACGGGATGAAGGGCCAGAGCAGGAAGATCGGGCTTCTGACCGCGGTGGATGAAACGACAGGTGTATTTACGACCGCAACCTACCAAAACAGCGCTCCGAAGCTTGGAGTCGGCATTTCGGAACCGGATTCGGGCCTTTTTGCCGATCTTCTCTCATCAGCCGAAAAGACCGTAGGGTCTGATATCGAAAATGAGCTGAAGAACATCTGGGCGGACAGATACGGGCGCGAATATGTGAGAAAGGCCCAGGAAGATGCCGAATATGCCATAAGAACTTCGGTATACGTGATGGAAGACAAGGGCAATGCCGTATCGGGCTACAGGATTGCGGTCCCGCTGGATTCGGCATTCGAAAAGGGAAAGGATGCCCTGGTCATTTATTCTGTGGACGAAGATAATAATCTGAGCAAACTCGAATATTCCAGGGACGGAAATCTGGTCTTTTTCGATTCCGAAACGCTGGGCACCTTTATCCTCGCCCAAAAAAAGATTCCGAAGCCCGATGAAGATGAGTCCGACGGTGAGTTCAGGATCGGATTCAAAGATACGCTCTTCGTTGCCGGGATCGCAGTGACGGTGTTCCTGCTGTTCCTCGGTGCTTTCGGGCTTGCCGGGAAGATCCGGAAGAAGACGAAAAAGAACGAAAGTACTGAAGCGGAAGACGGTATACAGGAAAACAGTCAGGGTGATAGTACCGGAGCGGAAGGCGAAAAACAGGAGAACAGTAAGGACGAAAAAGCGGAATGAAAGGCGGAGACAGCATATGATAGTCTGGCAGGATAAGGCTAAAAATGAGAAGATTGACGCGCTGACAAGGCTTGTGCCCAAAAAACAGTTTGATATTCTGACACTTGACTGTCTGTGCAGGGAATATGACGGAACATTTTCACACGCTGAGATCGAAGCGGGAATTGTGCCTGACAGACATTTCAGAAGCTTTTTCCTGTATTATGAGGGCAAGAGACTGGCCGGGGAGCTGTATATTTTTCCGACAGATAAGAATAAGGCCGAGATAACCGCGATAGTGGATCCTCACAGAAGACAGAACGGGATATTTACGAAACTGCTTGAAGCGGCAGAGGAAGAGCTTGAGAAATATTCCATGACGGATTATGTATTCGTCGCCGAACCCGGATGCGCAGCGACTGACGCTGTTCGTGAGCATTTGGGGCTCGAGACAGTTCGCTCGGAGCTGGTCATGGAGTTGCAGGAGCAGACGGTGCAGGAAGGGGAGAGGGAGCCCGGCGCATCTCGGGAAAACAATGGGGACAAGGTAGATTTCTCCGATACGGATGATGGATTTATGGCCTCTCTGATTATGAATAAACTTCCGGACAGGGCCGGAGTTGCACATGTGTGTATTTCGGGCGGGAGTGCGTTTATTTACGGCCTTGAAATAGAGGAAAAACTCCGTAGCCGCGGACTGGGCAGGAAACTATTGAACGAGCTGATAAAAGAGTGCAGCAGAAGGGTTCCGGGCTGTAAGATCATGCTCCAGGTCGGTTCTGACAATACAGCGGCAGTTGCATTGTATGAAAAAAACGGATTTACAGTTTCATCCAGACTTGACTATTTAGCGAAAAAAAAACCTGAAAATGGCTGAGCGGACGTGGTATCGTTTGCTTCTTCAGGTGGCATTGCGGTTGACTTTATGCGGTTTTTCGTATAAGATATACATATACTTTATGTAGTTTATCATATAAGATACAACATATATTATTGGATGTGGGGAACGGTCTGAAAAAACCGTTCTTTTGCGGATCGGACGGACTTTTGACATGTTGAATATCGAGCTTCAATGCTGTGGACTTGCAATGCTTGTTATCCTGTTATTGCTGTACGTTCGGGAGAAGAATCTTGATATCACAAGCAGAAGACTCTTTTTCCGGGCGCTGATTTCATGCATAATCTGCATTTCTCTCGATATTTTATCGATTGTCGGTATTTACGGAGCAACATATCATTCATTTCCCGATATTCTTGCCAAGATCATTTGCAAGATGTATGTTATCTCGCTTGTGATACAGAGTTTTCAGGGCTTTCTGTATGCGGCGGGCGAGTTCTTTGCAGTCGATTCCCACAAAAAACTGAAAATCTTTTATACTGTCTGGTGTTTTGCAGGCTGCCTGCTTGTTGCCATATTACCGATCAGCTTCAAAATGGAAGGTCAGGTCGTATATTCTTACGGGCCGTCAACCATCGCAACTTATGTGGCTGTTTTTGTGCTGATCGCTTCTACGATCGTAATGGCTTTTCTTGGCATGAATCATTCCTCGAAACGCCGCAGGCGCGCAATGCTCTTATGGCAGGCTCGTGGCTCGTTGCCGCAGGAATACAGTTCTTTTTCCCGCAGCTTCTGCTGGTGGGATTCGCCGCAGCATTCGGAATGCTCCTTATCTATGCGGAACTTGAGAATCCACATGAAGGCATTGACAGAATGACAGGCCAGTATACGGCCAATGCCCTGATCTCTTATCTGCGAGACAGATACGCCCGCTTTATCAACTTTTCGTCGATGCATATAAAGGTAGAGTTCAGGACTCATAATATTGACATGGACACCGAAAAGACCGTTATGCTGCGTATTTCGAATTTTCTGAATAAGCGCAGGGATGCATATGTATTCAGACAGTCCGATAATGAATTTGTTATTGTATACAAGAGTCCCGAGCAGATGAACGAAGACTACGACCAGCTGGCCCAGAACTGCAATAAGATAGTCGGAATACCGGTGGAGCTGAAGTACGTTCTGATGCCGAACAGCAGGCTGCTGAATTCCGCCGATGAGTATTTCCAGTTCCATCATTATCTAGAGTCCGCTTCAGACGACAGGGACTGTATCATAGCCAACAGGTCAACGGTGGAGGAAGTGCGCAGGTACTCCGAGGTCAAGGAAATGATCCGCTCGGCTCTCGATGAAGGCCGTGTGGAAGTTTATTATCAACCGATATACAATGTTGCCGCAAGACGCTTTACAGCGGCCGAGGC
>JAGCZE010000211.1 GCA_017960415.1 Lachnospiraceae bacterium | reverse complement strand
CATATCCACACCGAAAAGGATGATGATCCCCCACATATATTTCCATTTGTATTTTTTAATGTATTTCCAAAGCATAAGAAACTCCTGAAAAAAAATAGATCAGCCATATCATGTAGCGATAGCTCTGATTTGCCTGCTTCTCTGATTTGCCTGTATCTCTGATACATTTAAACATTCGCTACTTCTATCTGTTCTAAAAAATCTTATATTATTACGCCATTCCATCATACAGTTGTTTTTACTATCATATAACGAACCGCAATTGGCAAGGCTGCATCTTACTATAATAGTTTACAAATTCACTGCTGTCAATTATAATATAATCACAAAAGAGGTATCGTTGAAAACAGACGGTTTTGACCGCAATTGCCGATTTCCCGATTTGCGGTCAACATATTATCCCTGCTCCTTTGACCGCAATTGCCGATTTCCCGATTTGCGGTCAATATATCACCGCCATTCTTTTGACTGCATTTGCCGATTTCTTGATTTGCGGTCAATCAGATCAAACCTATGAAATTAAGCCCGTCACTCCGATGCGCGTAACCGGTACTCAATATCATGAGACATTAGGTTCCCATCCGAGATCCGGCTTTTTATCTGTTAAATACCCCTAAAAAAGAGAAAAGCAACTACCTTGGCGTGGAGTAGTTGCTTTCCTTAGTAATTTCAGATTTTCCCTAAACAAATACTTTATTCTTAATATTACGACATCTATTACTTCATTAATTACCTGTTGCTTGTCGTGTTACATTTCGTTGCCATTACATATTAAATTTCAGAGCAATATATTTATTATCATAGTTGTTACTTTATTACTCCATTCTCCATATAATACACAACGTTGCATATCCTGCCGATCAGTCTCCGGTCATGGGAAATTACAATGAAGGTCAGATCATATTCTTTCTTCAGCTTCATCAACAGCTCTAGTATCTGTTCTCTGATCGTAACGTCAAGAGCGGAAACCGGTTCGTCCAAAATAATCAAATCATGTTTTAATATTATGCTCGTGGCTATTGAAACCCGCTGTCTCTGTCCGCCGGAGAGATCAGTCACTTTTCTTTCTATCAGAGTCTCATCCAAATCGACTGCTTTCAAAATGCTTTTTACCTTGTCGACTCTCCGTTCTTTTGTTAAATCTGTATTTATTTTTAAGCTTTCTTCAAGTACCCATCCGACTGTCTTGGAAGGGTTCAAACTGCTCATGGGATCCTGGAATACAAAGGCCGGCTTTCCGCCTTTCACTTCCATGGTACCGCTTGTATACTTCTGCAGCCCTGCCACACCTTTCACAAATGTCGTCTTGCCACAGCCTGATTCTCCGACCAGTCCGACGCAATCACCGCGCCTGATATCCATATTGATATCGAAGTTGACCTGCTTCAGACTCTTCCTGCGGAACAGACCGTTCCTTACTCGATAGAAGACATTGTAATTCCTCGCGGACATTATAATTTCCCGCGTATCCGAATCTTCTATATACGACTTGTCCGCAAATGCAGCCGCAAGCAGCCTCTTTCCGTATTCTGTTTTCGGCTCTTCAAACCTGAATTCTCCGAAATGATCTTCTTTCTTTCCGGCTTCCGTACTCCGAATCCCGATTTCCTCTTCGATAATACCGTCCCGCATGATCAGGGCTCGCCCGCATATCTTCGCAATTACCTCCAGATCGTGCGATATCAGGATTATGCTTGTTCCGTATTTTTCGTTAATTCTTCTGAATATCTCAAGGATCACATCGGCCAGATCTGCATCCAGTGCTGTCGTAGGCTCATCGGCAATGATCACCTTCGCGCCCGCGATCACTGCCATTGCGATCATGATACGCTGTCTCATGCCGCCCGAAAGCTCATGCGGATATTTGTTATACAGACTGTCAGGATCTTTCAACCCGGTGTCAGCCATGGCTGCTATTACACGCTGTCTTTGTTCACCGGCGCTTAAGTTCGCCGCATGCAGGTCAAGGACTTCATCGATCTGTTCACCTACCGTCTGCAGCGGATTCAGCGATGTCATAGGCTCCTGGAAGATCATTGAGATCTCCTTGCCTCTGATCTTGCAGTATTCAGCCTCATCCAACTCTGTCAGGTCTTCCGCAAACCCCCGCCCCGTAAAATGTATACTTCCATGAGTTACCGCCGATGTCTTCGGAGCAATCCCCATGATAGTCAACGCCGTTACGCTCTTGCCGGAACCTGATTCGCCTACGATCCCGAGTATTTCGCCTTTGTCAAGCGAGAAGCTGATTCCGTTAATGACTTCGTTTATTCCTGAATCTGATATGAAGCCAACTCGTAAACCTGTTATATCAAGGACTTTCTTACCCGCTTTTTTCTTTTCGTCTATTTCTTTATTAGTTTCCTCTTTACTACTTTCTTTGCTGCTTCCTGTACCGGTCTCTTTGCTGCTTTTTCCACGGGTCTCTCCGCTGCTTTTTCCACCGGTCTCTCCGCTGCTTTTTCCACCTGTCTCTGTCAATACTTCCGGCTTGCCATCTGCTGATTTCCCTGCCTTTTCCCCTCTTCTGATCAATGACAGATTCCTCTTCACCCGTTTCAGGTTCACAGCGGGCTCGCCGATATTTTCACTTACCAGCGAAATTCCGAGTATCATGACGACCATCACAAGACTGGCAGATATTACATACCACGGGGCGCCCCAGATATAGACCTGTGCCTCTGAAAGCATCCTGCCCAGACTCGGGTCGGGCGGTTCCACGCCGAGTCCCAGGAAGCTCAAGCCTGCCTCCGCAAGCACCGCATTGTTCAGCCCCACCAGCATTGCTGCCAGCAGCGCCTTAAACGTATTCGGAAATATATGTACAAAAATGATCCTGAAATCCGACGCTCCCATCAGCTTCGCGCTGGCGACATAGTCGCGTTTACTCTGCTCAATAAACTCCGAGCGCATGATCCTTGCGAAGCTCGGTATGAAAACGAGTCCGAGCGCGATGCAGACGTTCCATAGTCCTTTATCCAATATACTTACGACAACAAGAGCAAGCAGGATGCTCGGGAATGAAGCGAGGCAGTCATTGACTCTCATCAGTATCTCGTCAACAACTCCGCCATAATACCCGGTCAGCGCACCGATAACAGTCCCTATTCCTGCTCCGGCAACCACAGTAAATATCGCGATCAGAAATGTTGCCCTTGTTCCAACAATGACCCTGCAGAAAATGTCTCTTCCGAAATTGTCCGTACCGAAACAATGTCTGAAGGAAGGAGCCTGTAAGATCACGGAGGAATCCATTGAATTAACATCATAAGGCAGCCAGAAAAAACTCAATACGACAGGTGTGGAAACCAGCACCAAAAGGATTATTCCAATAATCATATTTACATTTAATTTCTTTTTAGATGATTTTTGAGCCTTGTCCAATCAAATTCCTCCTTTCCGGTCAAATTTTAAACTATTTTAAATATTAAATCATGTTTTAACCTATTTCAAAACCATACAATTTTCACAAATAATTTCAAATATTTACCTCAACCATGCGTTCTGCGTCGATAACTCGGGTATATTATGCAACTGTTGTTTATTCTTCTCTCACGTAATATTCCTCGGATCCACGATCTTGTAAAGCACATCCACGATCATATTTACAAAAATTACTGCCGTCGCGATATAGATCACTATTGCCTGCACTACATTGAAGTCCCTGTTCGCTATCGAGGTAACAAGAAGCCTCCCCATGCCCGGGAGATTAAATACCTGCTCTATCATAATGCTGCCCGCCATTACCTCAGCCACGATCAGGCCTATGAATGTGATGACCGGCATCAGTGAATTCTTAAATACATGTCCCCACATGACGCGTCTCATATTATTGCCCTTGGCACGCGCCGTTCTTACATAATTCTGTTCAAGCTCCGTCTCGACTCTTGCTTTCATAAATCTGACGGTTGTAGCGATCTTCGGAAGTGCCACGCTGATCGCCGGGAACATCATGAATCCGATGAATCCCGTCAGATCCTCGGACGGTTTCACGTATCCCCCGGGCTTGAACCATTTTAATACGATTCCGAAAACAAATGTAATGATGATACCCTGGATAAATGACGGGATCGCCATGACCGTAACCGCCGCGGCATCTGTCAGCCTGTCAGCCGGGCCGTCCGGATCTCTGGTCGTCAGCAACCCGAACGGAATAGCGATCACAATGATAAGCAGAACCGACATGCCGGCCAGGGTCAGGGTCACCGGAAGCCTGCCTTTGATCAGTTCCGATACTGTAAGTGTTTCATATCTCATGGAAGGACCGAAATCGCCCCTTACTGCGCCTCCAAGCCACGTAATAAACCTCTCGGGCAGAGGCTTGTCATAACCGTACTGAATCTTCAATGCTTCGATCGCTTCTGGTGTCGCTTCCGTCCCAAGCCGTGAAATCGCCGCATTACCCGGGATGATCTGGAACATAATAAAAGAAAGGACAGCTACACTGAGGATCGTAAGAATGAATGAGATCAGTTTTTTCAGATACCAGTTCATATGCGCGCCTTCCTTTCGTTCAAAATGTTATAAATAGGGCGGATGAAACATTTATACACCTCATCCGCCCCTTCGGGGCACCTTCCCCTCAAGGGGAAGGCATATACTCTCTATTAATTGCCTTTTTTCCTGACAACAATCACCTTATTATAGCCTTCTCCTTGAGGGAAAGGCACATACTTTCTACATAATCGCCTTTTTCCCTGCGAGCAATCACTCTATTTTAGCCTTCCCCTTGAGGGGAAGGTGGCGCGAAGCGCCGGATGAGGTGAAAGAAGGGAAGGCAATTGTTTTCATTTCTTCGGATCGACCTTATAATACACCGTACTCATATCCTGTACAAATACGGGATAGAAGGTATAACCGCCAAGATTCTTGTTGACTGCAACAAGCTGTGCCGGGCTCTGGATGAATGCGGAAACCGCATCCTCGGTCAGCATCTTTTCAAGCTGCTTGTAATAGCCGGCCTTCTCGGTGGCATTCACGGTTTTCTTCGCCTTTGCAAACAGTGCATCGAAATCATCGCTGAAATAATTTACGAAATTCTTCGAAGAGTCCTTGAAGAAGAATCTCAGTACGTCAGAAGGTGCAAGCTTCGAATCGAGACCTACGATAGTGCTCTCATAATCTCTGCCGACATAGGTATCGCTGACCCATGTAGCCCACTCAACCAGCTTGATCTCCGCGTTGATACCGGCTTTTTTCAGCTGTTCTACAATAACTTCACCGGTCTTTACATGGAACTCATAGTTCGAAGGAATAGTGATTGAGAAGCTGATCCCGTCGGGATATCCTGCTTCTTTTAAGAGTTCCTTCGCCTTCTCAACATCATACGGATATCTGTTTACCAAAGATTCATCATAATATTCGCTGAAGCTCGGGAACATATTCGTTCCGATAATAATGCCTCTGCCGCCTGCCACAAGATCAAGGATCGACTTTCGGTCGATCGCGTAGCAAATGGCCTGTCTGACTCTTACGTCATCAAAGGGCTTTACCGCATTATTGAGGAACAATGCCTGTACCAGGTTCATGGTGCCGTCAACAACGTCTACCTTGCCGGCAAGCTGTACAGCCTGGTCATTGGTCAGGTAAGGAAGGATGTCGATGCTTCCCGCCATAACTTCCATAAATGCCGCATCCGTGCTGGCGCTGATCTTAAATGTTACCTGGTCGAGGTAAGGAACGCCCTCGATATAATAATCTTCATTTTTGACCACAACGAACTTCTGAAGTGCGTCGTAGCTCTCAAATTTGAAGGGGCCCGTGCCTACGGGCTTTGTTGCCTGATCCTTGTAGTCACAAGGGATGATGCTGCTCGTAAAGAATCCGATGAGCTCGGTGTTGGGCTCGGAAAGGATTACATCTACTCCGTCAGCGGTTGCTTTTATGTCGGAAATAATAGAAAAAGCCGCTATCTTGTTGATATCAGGTTCAGAATCACCAAGCATACCGGCTGCACGTTTCAAAGAGTATATAACGTCGTCTGCTGTCACAGTCTTACCATTGTGGAACTTTACGCCTGATCTCAGCTTGAAGCTGTAGACCGTGCCGTCCTCCGAGATGGTATAGCTCTCTGCGACTGCAGGTACAAAACGTCCATCTTTGCTGACTGTGATCAGTCCTTCAAAGATGTTATACAGAACTTCCTTCGTTCCTGCCGCAACTGCTTTGTGTGGGTCAAGACTATCTAAATCCTGAGTTATTCCAACTACGATATTTCCGCCATAATAAACCTTGTCGGAGCTTTCACCGCCGTTATTTGTACCGCTTGTGCATGCGCACAATGCAGTCATGGCGGCCAGCAGCATCACGAAAAAAACTTTCCTTTTCATGATGTATGCCTCCATAAAATTTATTACGGCCTTATTCTAGCGCATATTGGCGCTCATGTCAATCTTAAATAACATACGAATCCGGTAGAAAAACTGCCTTCCGACAGCAGCAATATGATGAGCCTAGGGGACGGGGTTAGTGGTTCATTT
>JAGCZE010000210.1 GCA_017960415.1 Lachnospiraceae bacterium | reverse complement strand
GCACATTTTTCAATAAACAGCAGATGCGCCAGACCGTAATCCACCTCATGATTACCGATCGTAACAACATCGGGCATCAGTCTGTTCATAAGTTCGATGGTCGAAAGCCCCTTATATTCGCTGTCAATGACCGAACCCCTGAACATATCGCCCGCGATCGCATAGATCACATTCTCCTTATCCTCGCGCTGTTCCTGTACATAACCGGACAGCAGCGAAATACCGCCCTTCTGAATCCCGTCCTCTTCCTTCGCAAGAAAATCCCCATGAAAATCATTCGAATGGATCAAAGTCAGGTTAATATTCTCCGCCATAACAAACATCCTCCCAATATCAAAGTATAGTAAGCCCACATCATTAAACAGACATATTTATTTTATTAAATAAACATAAGTTACGCAATATCTATTTTTTTCTTTGCCCTGGCAAGGCTTTGTGGCCGGCAGGGGCGTGGCCGGAAACCGATGTAGAAAGCCCACATGCCAAAAAAAGACCCCACCGAATGGTGAGGTCTGAAAAATGCGATATTTACGCGGTAGCACCTGTAAGCTTTGCGGGATTCAGCTTGATACCGGGGCCCATCGAAGAAGCGATAGCAACGCTCTTGATGTAAGCGCCCTTTGCAGCTGCGGGCTTAGCCTTGATGATAGCACCGATCAGGGTGTTAAGGTTCTCGGTAAGCTGCTGCTCTGAGAAAGAAGCCTTTCCTACAGGGCAATGGATAATATTTGACTGGTCGAGACGATCCTCGATCTTACCTGCTTTAATAACAGCGATAGCCTTGGCAACATCCATGGTTACTGTGCCGGCCTTGGGGTTGGGCATGAGACCCTTAGGTCCGAGTACACGACCGAGACGACCAACAACACCCATCATGTCGGGAGTTGCAACAACTACGTCAAACTCAAACCAGCCGTCATTCTGGATCTTGGGGATCAGCTCGTCGCCGCCTACATAATCGACACCTGCTGCCTCAGCTTCAGCAACCTTGTCGCCCTTGGCAAAAACGAGAACGCGAACGGTCTTACCTGTTCCGTGAGGCAGTACAACCGCACCACGAACCTGCTGATCAGCGTGACGTCCGTCAACGCCGAGTCTGAAATGAGCCTCGATAGTCTCGTCAAATTTTGCGATAGATGTTTTCTTTACAAGACCGCATGCTTCCTCAACATCATAGAGCTGTGACTTGTCGATGAGCTTTGCAGCGTCCTGGTATTTCTTTCCTCTTTTCATTAAATAACCTCCTCGTGGTAATAGCGGATCTTTGTTCAAGTATCCTTCCACTTATTCTAAAATAATATTATCAGTCCTCTACAACGATACCCATCGAACGTGCGGTACCGCAGATCATGCTTGTAGCTGCTTCAATGCTTGCTGCGTTAAGGTCGGGCATCTTGAGCTCTGCGATCTTAACAACTTCTGCCTTTTTGATGGTCGCAACCTTCTGCTTGTTGGGAACACCCGAAGCCTTCTTAATGTTGCAAGCCTTCTTAAGAAGTACTGCTGCGGGAGGGGTCTTGGTGATAAAGCTGAAAGACCTGTCAGCGTATACCGTGATAACTACGGGAATGATCAGATCTCCCTGATCTGCTGTTCTTGCGTTAAACTCTTTTGTAAACTGAACTATGTTAACACCATGCTGTCCAAGTGCGGGTCCAACGGGAGGAGCAGGTGTTGCCTTGCCGGCAGGGATCTGTAACTTAATGTAACCTGTAACTTTCTTAGCCATTATTTTCTCCTCTTTTCATTATCGAATTTCGTAAAATAATTTTAATTGTTCGACCAGTCGAACATTTGACAATGTCAATTGTTCGACTTCACATCAGTCAGACTCAGTTCAACAGGCGTCTCCCTGCCGAACATATCAATGCTGATGGTAACGGTCTCTTTTGCCAGATCGATCTCTCTGATCACGCACTGCTGATCCTTGTATCCGTTATCAGCAACAACCGTGACGATATCCCCGACTTCGAAATCAACCTCAAGCTCAGGCTGACCGCCTGTGAGGAGTTCGAGATCCTGGGGTGAGAGCGGAACCGGCTTCGATCCGGGACCCACAAAACCCGTAACACCGCGCGTATTGCGCACAACGTACCAGGTTTCATCGTTCATTATCATATGTACGATAACGTAACCGGGGAAGAGCTTTCTCTTCGCAGGCTTACGTTTGCCGTTCTTCACTTCGATAACATCCTGAACCGGAACCATAACATCGAGTATCTGGTCTTGAAGCCCTCTGTTTTTGATTGTGTTTGTAATGTCGTCCATTACTTTGTTTTCATAACCGGAATAGGTATGAACAACGTACCAATTAGCTTCTGCCATATTTATTCCCCTTGTCTTTCAAGCTGTCAAACGATGATCTTATCGATACCGAGTTTGATGAGAGCATCGAGCAGTGCGATCACTGCACCAAGGACTACGGAAATAACAATTACTGCAGTCGTTTCCCTGAAAAGTGTCTCTTTCGAAGGCCAGGTGATCTTACGCCACTCAGACTTCACACCCTTGAAAAAGCTTTTCTTCACAGCAGGCTTAGCTTCTGACTTTGTGTTTTCTGCCATACTTCAAGCCTCCTTACTTCGTTTCCCTATGCAGAGTGTGAGTCTTGCAGAATCTGCAGTACTTTTTGGTTTCCATTCTGTCAGGATGATTCTTCTTCTCTTTCGTCGTGTTGTAGTTACGCTGCTTGCACTCTGTGCATGCTAATGTAATCTTTGTTCGCACAACTTCCACCTCCGTTTCTGATACTCATGGACAATGTGGTCGGTTGCCCATGGCTGAAATATAAATAAAATACCGCTAATTTCGCGCAATAAAAAAAACTGTGCGCGCCAGCCTTAATAATGTATCACAGAAATTCCCGTTCGTCAAGCAGAAATTTACGTTACTATAATATGAATTTTTCGTAAATAATTCCGTTATTGCATTTTGACTGTTTCCGAAGTATATTTTATAGTGAAGGATTGGGGTAATCTTCTTATTGAAATAGAAAGTTTAAATAAAATGAAACGTATCATTTCTTTCCTGGCTATAATCTGCATGCTTGTCAGCAGTATTGGCTTTGTCGGCATTTCCGATCCGCCGGCTGTATTTTGTATGCCTTCCGATAATTATAATGAAAACGAAGAAGAACTCTTTCTCCTGTCCGATACCGCAAACAAAGGAAATCCCGATACAGATACCGGCAAAGACTCTGTAAGTACTGACAAAGACAAGTCCTCCGACAACACTGCCGGGAACAATGACAAAGACAAGTCTTCCGACAACACTACCGGAAACAACAGCAATGAAAAGTCTTCCGACAGCTCTACCGGAAACAACGGCAATGAAAAGTCTTCCGGCAGCTCCGATGAGGAGTCCGGCGCATCGGAAGATTCGGGCAAAACCGTTGTTCCCGAGGATACCGAAGATCCTTCCGATGAGGAAGAAACGGTCGAAACCCCTCCTCCGGTAGCGGTCAAGCTCCCTATTTCCGATGATTATTTCTCACAGACCCAGTATTCATTCCATAATACAGGTACATATTTAAAATACGGTAACGAGACATTTACCGAACAGTCCTCGACTCCGGGCATAGACCTTGATGTAGCCCGCGGCTGGTACGCCTACGAGGCCGATGAACATACCGGGCAGCCGGTCATCATCGCGGTAATAGACACAGGCGTTGACTTCAACCATCCCGATCTTGCCGACAGCATGTGGATCAATCCCGGCGAAATCCCGGATAACGGCAAGGATGATGACGGCAACGGCTATATTGACGATGTCTACGGTTGGGATTTTTACAACAACGACAATACAATATGTCATTATATAACGGATGAAGCTACCGGCAACCGGATCGCAGATCCCGACGACTGTGACGATCACGGAACTCATATTGCAGGAGTTATCGCCGCTGCAAGAAACAACGGCATAGGAATCGCAGGCATTGCTTCGGTCGGAAATGTGAAGATCATGAGCCTTAAGATCCATGGCGGAACAAACCGTAAAGGCAAGCTGTCCGATGCGATCAAGGCTATCCGCTACGCAGAGCGCATGGGTGCTTCGGTCTGCAACATCAGCTGGGGAACCTACACTTATTCAGCTTCACTTGCTTCCGCGATCAGGAACTCCAAGATGCTGTTTGTATGCGCTGCCGGCAATGACGGTACCGACAACGACAAGCATCCGATATATCCGGCCTGCTTCGGATTTGACAACATCATCAGCGTTGGCTTCGTAAATGCACACGGTAAGCTGCCTTTCAATTCCAATTACGGACATGATACGGTAGATATCGTTGTTCCCGGAACAGACATCATGAGCACAACCGTCGGCAGTTATTCAGCTATCAGCGGTTCCTCCATGGCAGCCCCTCAGGTCAGCGCGATCGCCGCATTGCTTTATTCCTACGGCGGACGTACCTGGGCCGGTGCTGTTCGTGACGCGATCTTAGGTTCCATCCGTGAGCTCGATGAACTCGAAAAACTTATCAAATATCCCGGTATCCCGAGTCTGGCAACCGCCATCTACAATGTCGGCAGGCTTCCTTATGATGATTCGCCGCCTGATTTTTCACTGGATGTGGGGTATGACGTCAACGGCATCAGGATCTCGTTTGTTCCGATCGACCGCGGAGGTTCGGGCGTCAATGCCATCCGTTATCTCCCCGGGGCAAGAAGTTACGAGGATTTCAAGAACGGTACCGAAGGCCTGGCTGTCGAAAATAACACCCTGTACCTTGCAAAACCGGGTATTTATACCTTCTTTGCCGAGGATAAGGCGGGCAATTACCTGATCAAGACATTTCCGATAATGGATGATATCGTGCTTCCGTATATTTTTGACGCATCGCTTTCCATGGACAGCACGGCATCACAGCTTACTGTATCGGCGCGTGTCAGTGACCTTCACAGCGGCATCCGGACCGTAAAATACATGCGCGGAAGACATTCTTCCTCCGATTTTAAGAGTTCGGCAAACGGAACAGTACTTACTCCCGATGAAAACGGAAATATATCCTTTACGGTATCCGAGCAGGGGCCTTACACGATCTACGTTTCGGACAACCGCGGAAACGTTACTACAGCAACAGTCATGGCTTATATCCGGCCTGCTCTGGCTTCCGGCGGCAATTCCGACATCCAGTCGACCGCGTCCGGCACGCTAAGTTCCGTAAGTATTGGAATAATACCTTCCACAATGAACAAACAACCTGTAAAGAATAATCTATTTTAGAATAATACCGTACCGATCCGCATATTCTGATATCGGATTAATGTTTCCTTTTAGCGTTTCCTTGAGGTCTGGCGGATGTTTAAAAAACAAGATATATTGATCTACATAACTGTGCTGCTCCTTGCCGGGGCAGCATATCTTATACATACGGGCACTCACCGTGACCCGGGGATGACGGTTCTGGTAACCGTTGACGGCAGGCAGACCATCGTCTGTCCTTTATCGCACGACCTGGAAACCACGGTCAGCGGATATGACGGCGGCGAACTCAGGCTTGTGATATCGGAAGGAAAGGCATATGTCGAATCTTCTTCCTGCCCCGACAAAATCTGCGTAAAACACTCTCCGGTCTCACATGCCGAAGAAAGCATCATCTGTCTCCCGAACCGTGTAGTAGTAGAGATCCTTGCCGGTGAGGAAGCGTCCCCGATCGACGCGGTATCACAGTAAGCACACATCCCGGTTCGACGCAGTCTCACAGTAAATACAAGTTACATCCCGAAAGGCTTCCCACATGAACAACCCCGGAATAAAAATAAGCCGCATTGCACTTCTCGGCATGTTTACAGCCCTGGCTTTTGTCCTGGGATTCATAGAATCCCTGATCCCGCCCTTCACCGGCATTCCGGGCGTAAAGGCCGGCTTCGCCAATATAGTGACCATGGCAGCGCTCTATCTGTTAAATAACAAAACCGGGACCGCACGATCTTCATCGCACAGTCCCGAAAATAAAGCTTCTTCTGTAAACAATCTGCCAAATGTCAATGATGCTCATACAGCACACAGTCTGCCAAGTGTCAATGATGCTCATGCAGCACACAATCTGCCAAGTGTTAATGATATTCCTTCAGTTCACAGTCTGCTCTGTGTTCTTGGCATCTCTGCAGCAAGGATCATGCTCGGCGGAATAACCTACAGCGGCATGTCTGCTGCTGTCTATGGTCTTGCCGGTGCCTTTTTCAGCCTCACGGTCATGTTTCTTCTGGCCCGCACAGGCCGTTTCTCGATCACCGCGGTCAGCGTCGCAGGCGGCACGGCCCACAACCTCGCCCAGCTCCTGCTTGCATTTCTGATGCTTGGAGATGCGGTTTTGTACTATCTTCCGATGCTCATAATCTCCGGACTTACAGCCGGGCTGATCATCGGAATCATAGCGGCGGTGCTTGTAACAAGGCTGCGTGTGCTGTTGTGAGCACACCTCATCCGCCGCTTCGGGGCAGCTTCCCCTCAAGGGGAAGGCATTTTTAAATTACTGCCTTCCTTTCTCGGAATGTC
>JAGCZE010000209.1 GCA_017960415.1 Lachnospiraceae bacterium | reverse complement strand
GCGCGGGAGCATTCGGCGGAAACGGCAAACAGCGTGTCGGCGGAGGCATGGGCGGAAAGATCACTCCCAATGCGGTCCTTGTGATCCAGAACGGCAAGACAAGACTGGTCAGCGTAAAGAATCAGGATAATGTTACGAGGATACTCGATGCCGTTCCCGAAATACTCGACAGATTCAAGAAGTCTCCTGAAGAGAAGGCTGCTGCAAAAGCGGCAGAGGCAGAAATGGATAAAAAGGGCAGGAAATACATAGAAAAAGAGATGAAATGATCTGTCACGGATAAAGAAGTAAATGCGGTAAATAAAAATGCTTGCATTTATGAAAATGTTATGATAAAATCATTTCGTTTGAGGCATTACAAGCCCTAATATTTATTAAGGAGGTGTGTTAGGTGGCTAAGTGTGCTATTTGCGAGAAAGAAAACATGTACGGACATCATCTGAGCTATTCGAGAAGTCATGTTTCCAAGCGTGCGAACAGAGTTTGGAAGACAAACGTAAAGTCAGTCAGGATCAAGACTGAGAACGGTACAAAGAAGACATATGTTTGTACAGCATGTTTAAGAGCAGGCAAGGTAGAGCGTGCTTAATTTACAAATTTTCAATGCGGGGCTGCCTTGCGCAGTCCCGTTTCGTTTAGCAAAGAAACTTCACTTGTGATAAGGAGGTTGAACATATATGAATGGTTCATTTGTGACAGGCCTCGGAGAGGTACTTGTTGACGATGATGTTATAGCAAAGTGTGCCGGTGCCGCAGCATGCGAGTGCTTCGGTATTGTGGGCATGTCCGCTATAAGCGTCAGAGACGGTCTTGCCAAGCTGCTCAAAATGGAAAACCTTTCCAACGGTGTTAACGTTGAAGTTGAAAACAATAAACTGCTCATAGATCTGCATGTTATAGTATCCTACGGCATCAACATCCCTTCTGTTTGCCAGAATCTTGTAGAGAATGTCAAGTACAGGGTTGAAGATACGACCGGTCTGGAAGTAAGCTGCATCAACATTTTTGTTGAGGGCGTCAGAGTAATCGATTGAGTGCGGGAGGATATTTGAAGTGGTTTTGAAAAGTATTGATGCGAAGCTGCTGAAGAAGATGTTCATCGCAGCAGCCAAAGCAATTGATTCCCAAAAGGATATCATTAACGAACTGAACGTATTCCCTGTTCCTGACGGAGACACAGGTACAAATATGACGATGACTATCATGTCTGCGGCACGCGAAGTCAACGCACTGGCAGAGCCCGACATGGAAAGCCTCGCAAAAGCGATATCTTCGGGATCGCTCCGCGGAGCAAGAGGAAACTCGGGAGTTATCTTATCCCAGCTTCTTCGCGGATTTACAAAAGTAATCAAGGAATATGACGAAATAACTGTTGAAATAGCTGCCAATGCATTTTCGAAAGCCGTTGAGACGGCATACAAGGCAGTTATGAAACCGAAGGAAGGTACGATCCTTACCGTAGCCAAGGGCGGCGCCGAGAAGGCCATGGAGCTTGTGGGTGAGACCGATGATCTGATCGTATTCGCGGAAAAAGTGATCAGGCATATGGAGGTTGTTCTTGATTATACACCTGAACTGCTTCCCGTTCTGAAGGAAGCCGGTGTAGTTGATTCGGGCGGACGCGGTCTGGTTGAGGTTATGAAGGGTGGCTTCGAAGCCATGTGCGGCAAGGAAGTTGACCTGAATCTTGAAAGCAGCGCTCCTGCAAAGCAGGAAGGTTCTGCTCCTTCAGGAACAAATCGTGCCGTAAATACTGAGAATATTTCCACAGCCGATATCAAGTTCGGTTATTGTACCGAATTCATCATCCTTCTTGAGAAGGAATTTACCGACAAAGATGAGGAAGAGCTGAAAGCATTCCTTGAATCCATCGGAGATTCCATCGTCTGCGTTGCGGATGATGAGGTTGTCAAGATCCATGTTCATACCAATGATCCGGGTCTTGCAATACAGCGTGCATTGACCTACGGCCAGCTGACCAAGATGAAGATCGATAATATGCGTGAAGAGCATAACGAGAAGCTTGGCCTTGAACAGGCGGCAGCCGCTGCACAGACTTCAGGCGGTTCGAGCGCAGCCACAGAGGCTGTAAACAACAATGCACCCGTTGAGCAGCCGAGGAGCACCGTAAGAAAGAAATTCGGTTTTATTTCGGTTTCCATCGGTGAGGGTATCAATGAGATATTTAAGGGACTTGGAGTTGATTATCTGATCGAAGGCGGCCAGACCATGAACCCGAGTACCGAGGATATGCTCAACGCCATCGAGGCAGTCAACGCAGAGACGATATTTATCCTTCCGAACAATAAGAATATCATTCTAGCCGCTGATCAGGCCAAGGCCATGACTGAGGACAAGAATATCATTGTAATCGCATCAAAGACCATTCCTCAGGGTATTGCCGCACTGATCGGCTTTGTTGAGGGCAAGAGCGCAGAAGAGAATGAGAATATGATGCGCGAGGCCATGAAGAACGTCAAGACCGGCCAGGTTACATATTCCGTCAGGGATACGAAGATCGACGGCAAGGAGATCAAGCAGGGCGACTACATGGGTATCGACGATCATTCGATCCAGAGTGTCGGCAATGATATGATCGAATGCGCGGTTGAACTGATCGAGACCATGCTTGATGATGAAAGCGAGCTTGTGAGCATCTATTACGGTTCGGATACAACCGAAGAAGAAGCTCAGAAGATAGCGGATGCCATCACCGAGAAACACAAATTTACTGATGTTGAGATCCATGAGGGCGGACAGCCTGTTTACTATTTTGTGATCTCTGTTGAATAAGGTTATTTTATAGGACTGTTTTACACCAGATGTGAAACAGTCTCTTTTTAAATTTTCGTAACACAGACAGCCCCATAAACGTACTTGCATTATTTTCAGTGTTTAGTATAATTATTACATAGGGGGTTGTTACTATGGCGAAAAAAAAGTCCGGAAAGAACATTACGGGCGGAATAATCATTACGATCATTTTCGCCTTGCTCGTGGGCGGTGGATTTACATATAATTATCTGACGAAAAGAATAGTGACCAGTACTCCCGGCATGGTCGGGAATACCGCCGGAAATCTCTACAATCTGGGGCTTTTCTGCGAGAGTGACGGCATGATCTATTTTCGAATTATCTGGATGACGGTATGCTGTATTCCATGAAATCCGATCTGACGGGCTTTAAACATATTAATGACGATTATCCGAGATATCTGAACGCGGATGAGAATTATCTCGTATATTCGAGGATGAACAACCTGAAGGAACAGGGCGCGGAATCAATATTTACGTTCTATGCCAATGGCGTTTTCAGATGCAAAAAGAACGGCAGGGGCCTTACAATGCTGCATAATAAACCCGTTGGTTCCGTTCTTCTGTATGATAATAAGATTTTTTATCAGAATTATGTAAAAGACAGTAAGATCTCCATAAAGAAGGTTAATATTGACGGCTCGGGCGAAACCGAGGTCATCGATGACGAAGTTGTTGCCTGTGCGGCATACGGCGGAAGGATCTATTATACCGGATTCAAGAACGATCATGATCTTCATTCTTTTAACCCGGACAGCGGCGGGGCAAGGGTTGAGTATGAAGGCAATTATTATCATGCCATCGTGAACGGAGCGGGTATTTATTATATAGATCCCCTTGATCATTACAGGCTGAAGCTTCAGACATCGACAGAGACTAAAACTCTTGTAAATAAAAAG
>JAGCZE010000208.1 GCA_017960415.1 Lachnospiraceae bacterium | reverse complement strand
GTTTGTAATAAGATTCCTTGCGAAAAACTCTAAATTGATGTATACTATAACGATACAGAAGGTTTTTCTTAAAAAATGGGAATACATGATTTAGTATAAAAATTCATCGTTTTATAATACGCTTTTGGGAGTAGCAGAATGGATGATCTTAAAATTACCCGGAACATGGTTTACCCTGAATTCTCGTCAAAATACCTCAGTGTCTTTGATTACAGATATGCGGAAGGCAGGCATTATTATAATGCTACCAGACGCTCGGTCGACGATCTTGTGGCGGTGAAGGATGATCAGGAATTCTCATCTATGAAGCCGGATGCGGTGAGCTGTATCGTGATTGTGGAGACACCGGAGCAGGATCCCAGACTGCTGCTTACCCATGAATACAGATATCCGGCCGGAAGGGCTCTGCTCAGTGTGCCTGCGGGCCTGATAGACAAGGATGATCTTGAAACGGACGATCCGGTTATTTCTGCTGCAAAACGTGAGATAGCGGAAGAAACCGGGATCACCGTCGGACCAGATGACAGTGTCGTGACCGTCAATCCGCTGCTTTTCAGTACTCCCGGCATGACAGACGAGAGCAATGCCATCGTTTGTGCACGTGTACATCTGACAGATACATCGGTTATCAACAATTCAGGCACTGAAGGGTCGGAGCGTATCGGAGACTATACGCTTGTGACTTTACAGCAGGCTTATGAATATGTTGAACGGGGACGCGATGAAAACGGTATTTTCTATTCTGTTTATACCTGGATAGCGCTCAATTATTTTATCCGTGAGACCGGGCGCTGCGCAGGTGACGCGATCGATCCCGATACCGGATTCTTAAACCGTAACGGTTTCTACAATTTCCTTTCCGATATGCTTGCAATGGCTGCATTCAGAAAGAAAAGCATTGTCATGTTCAGTGTCAAGCTGATCAATTACAAACGTATCAATGCGCTTTGGACAGCTTCGGAATCGTCAGGCGTTATAGCCGCCAGCGCGAAACTGATCGCGGATGTATTCCGGGGTCATGCTGTCTGCGGAAGAGTCAGTGAAGACGTATTTATGATCGCTTCCGAGACCGGGGATGATGGCTCTGCGATCGCCAATTCCGTCAAAGAACAGCTGACTTTGCGTTTCGACAGTTTCAATAAGGTTTCTTCAAAGGATTATTCGCTTAATCCTGTGATCTCATCCGTGACCGTTGAGCCCAATTCCGGCATGAATCTGGACGAGGTTCTGATGCGCCTGTCGGCAAGGAGCAGGGAACTGCTTGATTCAAAGCCTCACAGCCGTTATTCGGCAATGCAGGAAGGAGAAAAAGATCCCGAACTGCGCAGCATCGTAAACAGGATCCTTGATACAAACGATATTGATTATTATTTCCAGCCCATTATCAGCGCCAAGACCGGCGAGATCATCGGTTATGAGGCTCTGATGCGCATGCCCGAAAAATACGGCGTTTCTCCGTTGACCTTGCTCAAGTATGCCACAGAGGGGAACAGACTTGGGGATGTTGAGCGGGCAACCCTTTTCAATGTCATGAAAAAGATGTCGGAAATGGAGGATCAGATCGGTGACCGCAAGGTATTCATCAACAGTATCCCGGGCCATTATCTGCCTCCGGAAGAATTTCATACTCTTGCCGACAGGTACAGTGCTCTGTTTGACAGAGTCGTTATAGAGGTTACCGAAGAGACCGACATGCAGGAAGATACGGTTGATTTCCTGAGTACACGCAGCAAGGAGTTTGGTTTCCAAGTTGCGGTCGATGACTTTGGTACAGGCTATTCGAACGTTACGAATCTGCTCAAGTTCCTGCCCAATGATGTCAAGATAGACAGATTCCTGATTTCGGAACTTCATATGGATCCGAGAAAACAGCATTTTGTCAATACGATCATCCAGTTCGCGCATGACAACGGATTCCAGGCTCTTGCGGAAGGAGTTGAGACTTCGGAGGAACTGAATGCGGTTATCCGTATGGGTGTTGATCTGATCCAGGGCTTCTTTACCGCGAAACCGGCACCGCAGCCTTTACAGGGACTGTCCCAGCAGCTGCTTGCTGAGATCAGCAGGGCGAACCTTGATATGGTTTCCAACAATTCCAGACAGAAGGTATTTCTTGTTAAGGACGAAACCCTCCTCTCACTTGTGGATCTTTCACTGCAGAAATACAATATTCTGCTGCTTTCTGGCGGTGACCTTACTTTGGTCGGCAATCCCGAGTTCCCGTCGGCTGTTTCGATCCGCATTAAGGACCATTCCAGCTGCAGGCTTACGATCCGTAATGTCAGCATCGGAGATGTTGATACAACGCCTTGCATAGATCTCGGAAAAGAATCGTCGCTTGAACTCAATATTGAGGGAGACAATGTATTTACGGGCAACGGCATCCGCGTACCGGACGGTGCTGAACTAAAGCTTACGGGTGCCGGCAATCTGACGATCAAGCCTACATTTACGAACGCGTACGGCATCGGAAATGACTACAGGTATACCTTCGGAAGGATCGTTTCGGAAATGCTGGGTACACTCGAGATCGATATCAGCGGTGAAAACTGTATATGCATAGGCGGTAAGTCTTCTGCCGATGAGAGAGCTATTGACCTGAAGTCTGGCACATTCAAGAGTATTTGCGCCGCTTCCAACTGTGTATGCATCGGCTCTTACCAGGACAAGCCTCATGTATATATTCAGAATATGAATATCACGATCGATATCAGGATCGACAAGGGCACGATGATCGGTTCGATGTACGGGGAGCAGGACATCGATATTTCCTATTCTTCGCTGCATATTTTCGGAGCGGGCAATCAGGTTACCTGCATCGGGTCGAGCGAACGGTCCGAAGGAACGATACGTTTCAATGAGTGCAGTGCCGACATTTCCGTAAAAGGGTATAAACTGGTCGCCATCGGTGCCGATCAGGGAAAGATTTCGATAGATTGCAGACACAGCAAGCTGATGCTGAACGTTGAAGGCAATATTGCGATGGGTATGGGATGCCGTGATGCGGGATCGGATATCACGATAGACAATGTAACGATGGATATGAGTCTGTTCTCCGCCAACGGTATACTGTTCGGCTGCAGGCCGGAAGCATTTATCGAAAATTTGAATGCTCTCAATATCAAGCGTGACGGTGTCACAGTCGAAAGAAAAAGCTGGTTTGAAGCCGGAAATCCCGAAAGCTGAGAAGCCCTTCATTTGCGAAGACTGTTATTTACAGAAAATATGCGGTTATGACCTCCGGGGATAAACCTGCATGCTATGGAGGTGGCTTAGGATGAAATTCAGAGACAGAAGTGAGATACTTGCGCAGTTACAGGATGCTTTTGTTCAGGAAGAGAAAAAAGAATCCAGAGTGACTACGGAAGTATTGCGCATCGATAACCACAATGTTGCCAGAGTGACCCAGATAAGAGATCCTTCTCTTGAGGAAAAACTGTATGCGAAATATCCCGAAGCCGTTACTATCAGGGAAATGATCACGATCCTTGGCAGCAGTGATGATTCAGATATAAAACAGGCGGGGCTCAGACTGCAGAAAAAGACTTTGGATTCTTTTGATGATGCGC
>JAGCZE010000207.1 GCA_017960415.1 Lachnospiraceae bacterium | reverse complement strand
TGAAAACGGCTCTGGCAAATCATGATGTCATGACTTTTGCCGGGGACGGAACCAGCTATACTACGCTGAATGCGGCAGGAATTGCTTCTGCGGACCTGATGATAGCAGTCATGAATTCGGACGAGATGAATCTGCTGTGTTCGGTTATCGCGAAGAAAGCCGGTAACTGCAAGACGATTGCGAGAGTAAGAAATCCCGTATACACTTCGGAGCATGAATTCCTGCGCCGTGAGCTCGATATCTCCATGATCTTCAATCCGGAGCTGACAGCCGCCATGAAGATCTCACGAATCTTCAATTTCCCTTATGCTTCCAAGATTGATGTATTCTCGAAGAAAATGGTGGAGCTGATCCATTTCAAGGTCAAAAGCGATTCGAAACTGTGCAACATGACAATGATGGATATCAGATCGAAATTCCGTTGCAATGTGCTTATTTGTACAGTTCAGAGGGGTGATGAGGTATTTATTCCTACCGGTAATTTCGTGCTGAAGGCCGACGATATCGTAGCTGTCATGGGCTCCCGCTCCGATACTCATGAATTCTTCAAAATGTTCGGCGTCGGAATGCGCAAGATTCCGGATGCCATGATAGTAGGCGGCGGAAAGATAGGATATTATCTTGCGAAGAGCCTGATAGATTCCGGTATTAAGGTCAAGATCATCGATTCGGATCAGGGACGCTGCGAACAGCTTGCGGAGATGTTGCCGGAAGCAGATGTCATATGCGGTGACGGAACCGACAAAAACCTGATCATGGAAGAGGGACTTCTGAATACTTCGGGATTTGCGGCGCTTACCAGCATTGACGAAGAAAATATTCTTCTGAGCCTTTATGTAAAATCGAAGATATCCTCAAAGATCGTTACAAAGGTCAACCGGATCAACTATGAAGATGTTATAGAAAGGCTTGATCTTGATACGATAGTCAATCCGAATATAGTTTCAACGGAGCTGGTTGCCAAGTTCGTTCGTTCGATGCAGCATACCATGGACAGCGACATCGAAACATACATGACCATTAACGACGGAAAAGCCGAAGCGCTTGAATTTGCAGTAAATGAAAGCTCGAAAGTCATCGGCATCCCTCTCATGGATCTGAAGCGCCGTAATAATGTTCTGATAGCATGTATTACCCGAAAGAACAAAGTCTTTATCCCCGGAGGACAGGATACCATCGAAGCCGGCGATAATGTGATCATTGTCAACACCCTGAAGGATATCTATAATATCGACGATATTCTGGCGTGAGCTGTTATATCGGGAAATATCATTATGTATATGAAATACAGTACTGTATCACAAGCAATCATAATGTGTTGAAAGATATATTATATAACAACCATTTATGATCTGAAAAAAATGTACTGAAAAATATCAGTAAATGCTTGAAATAAAGGAATCAAAATGAATTACGGAGTAATCAGATATATACTGGGCTGGATCCTTGTGGCGGAGGCGATCTTCCTGTTCGTTCCGTGCATAGTGGGCCTCGTATATGGAGAAAAAGTATTTATATATTATCTTGTTTCATCAATGATCTGCCTGGGCGTCGGCTTCGTGATGGCATTCAAAAAACCGAAGAAGGGCGGGCTTTACCTGAAAGAAGGCTATTTTGTCGTAGCTCTCGGCTGGATAATGATGTCTATGTTCGGAGCGATTCCCTTCGTAATGACCCGGGAGATACCGCATTATATGGATGCTGTATTTGAGACCGCCTCCGGATTCTCTACAACAGGTGCCACAATAATACAGGACCTTTCGGTGATGTCGCATGCCAGCCTGTTCTGGCGCAGCTTCCAGCATTTGTTGGGAGGTATGGGTGTATTTGTTTTCCTGTCGGCATTGCTCCCGATGCTGGGCGGCAATTCGATGAACCTGATGAAAGCCGAGTCAACCGGCCCTTCGATCGACAAACTGGTTCCCCGACTTAAAGATACGGCAAGGATCCTGTATATGCTGTATCTCGGAATGGCAGTCATAGAAACTGTCATTCTGAAAATATGCGGACTGAATATGTTCGAATCCCTGACACTTACCTTCGGAACAGTCGGTACCGGCGGTTTCGGTCTCTTAAATGACAGTATTGCTTCCTATTCGCCCGCAGTACAGTGGACCATCACGGTGTTCATGGTAATGTCGGGAATCAACTACAACCTGTATTTCCTGCTTGTCATGCGTAAGTTCAAAAATGCTTTCAAAATGGAAGAAGTACGGCTGTATCTTTCGGTTTTCTTCGTATCGGTGGTACTTGTTTCGATCAATGTGGCGAAGCTTTATGCAACGGTGGGTGAAACTATCCGTCATTCCGCATTTCAGGTCGCGACACTGCTTACTTCAACAGGTTATGCTACGGTCGATTTCGATCAGTGGCCCGAATTCGCCAAGAGCGTGCTGATCATGTGTATGCTGCTTGGTGCCTGCGCGGGCTCCACCGGCGGCGGTATCAAGATGAGCCGTGTGATCATCATTTTCAAGAGTATACATAAGCAGATACAGATATTTACGCACCCGAGAGCTATCAAGAAGATCAAGATGGACGGCAATACC
>JAGCZE010000206.1 GCA_017960415.1 Lachnospiraceae bacterium | reverse complement strand
CATTGTCGATATGACCTTTGCGGACAGGTTGTAAGCGTTCTGGAATCTGACAAGTGCCATCGATTCCTCGTCCATATCCACGCCGGACACGGAAAGGCGCTGGTTTTGTATGGTTGCGAGTATATCTTCGTTATTCTGTGCAAATGATTTCGCCTTGGCGGCATCGATACCGAGCTCGGCGATCAGGGCCTGCAGGAATCCCGAAGGAGTACCCTGTTTGAACATTTTCGTATCGGATTTCAGGGCGATCATCTGCAGTGCGATATCATTCTGCGAAACGCCGTTTACAACATCCGATGCCGCTGCGACCTTCGACGGATCCTTGTATACTTCATCGGTAACGCACATACGGCCGGCAGTCATCATATAATAACTTGCGTAATGCTCGAATTCATCTCCGTCCTCGGGTGCGTAGATTCCGGTCTTGCTGCTGATCACGATATTGTAATCCTGCTCGTTCGGAGTAGCTTCAAAAACATAATTCTCTCCGCTCACCTTATTGCGGCTGTTGAAGTAGTCCAACCCCTGTTCGTTGTTGAGATCGCGGCCCGATTTATGAATATCGTTAAATGCTTTTGTAAATACTCTCGTGAATTCATCAAGCTGCTGCATATAATAATTGATACCCTTATATGCGATGCTCTTGCCGATAGATACCTCAACATCATCGGCATCCTTCTTCAGATCCTCATTAAGATCGAATTCGTACACGAAATTGCCGTCGGCATCGGTAGAAACCTGAAAACCGTTGTATACATAATCCCTGTTGCCCACTGTGATAATGCCGGTCTCGGCAATGTGCAGCAGCTCAACCTTGTTAATGCTTGTATCTGTCACGGTGATAGTGCTGTCACCATAGGTAGCTGTGGTACGTCCGTTAAAATACTGCTGATTGTTGCCGTCCCTGACCTCAAACAGCGCCTGAAGCCTGCCGCCGTTCGCCAGCGGATTGAAAGTCTGGTTGCTCTCCCATGCTATGTCATAGAGACCCTCGATGTCAGACTGGTTCATCTTTTCGGTACGGGGTACCACATGCATCGTCTGATACTCAAATGTATCTACCAGTGTTGCCTCGCCGATCTTGACCGTGTAGCTTGTAACACCGACTTCCGACAGCCCGACTACTTTCTCGTCCACGGAAATATTTACTATATTGGAAAGCTCGTCGATCAGAAGGTTTCTCTGGTCACGAAGGTCATTGGCCTTGCCTCCCGTAACTTCGAGAGTATTGATCTGTTTTGTAAGTCCGGCGATCTGTAATGCGTAGGAATTGATCGAATCAACCATAGTCTTGATCTCGAGGTTGACATTGTCCTGGATCTTCTCCATACCTACCTGAAGCGAATTTACATATTCCGAAAAGCTCTGTGCATAACTGTTGAGCTGGGTTCTGACCGTAAGACTTGAAGGATCCTTGGAAAGCTCCTGTATCGAATCGTACAATGTATCAAAATTTGCATTGAAACCTTCGAGCTGGACCTCATTGAAATAATTCTCAATATCCTTCATGTAGTAGTCCTGGCAGGTATAATAGCCGGCGTTCGTGTTATTGCTGCGGTATTTTTCATCATAATACTGATCCCTGATCTGGTTGATGCTTACAACCTCAACGCCCGTACCGATCATACCGTATGAAGCGTTCGTACGTAGCGCAACGCCGGCTTTTTTCTCCACCTGCTGCCTGGTATAGCCGTCGGTTTCGGTATTGGAAATGTTGTGCGCGGTAGTATTGATACCGATGTTGGCACCGTACAGACCGGTCGTACCTATCGTCAATCCGAAGAATGTATTGGGCATGGCTTACCTCCTTGCTTACACCTCATCCGCCCGCTATCGCGGGCGGATGAGGTGTTACTTATCACGACCCGAGCCTCTCAATAATATGCTCGAGCATCTCATCTATTACATTAATATATCTAGCCGATGCATTGTATGCATGCTGGAACTTGATCAGGTTCGTCAGCTCCTCGTCGGACGAGACTCCCATGATCCCGACACGCTTGTCCTGAACCGAATTTACCATATCTTCCTGGGTCATGGCCAATGTGTCGTACTCATCGCCTCTATTTGCGATAGCACCGGTAAATGCCGTATAATACGCATTGAAATTATTATAAGTAAGATCATTTGGTGAGAGTGTAGCAAAAGGCTCCTGCCATTTCGTAAGAAGCTTCTCAACCATGACCATGTCGTAATCCCCGCTTCCGTTATTGGAAATGATCGGAAGTTTCGACTTATTATTGATGATCTCGGGATTGATCTCGACCTCACCGAGAGTATAAAGCGTATAATTGTCGGCGTTGTCTTCCCAGTTGTAGATCCTGGCACCCTCGAGCACGGTTCCGTCCGCAAGCGTGATATCCTGCGCATCGGTATATCTTGAAACGGTCTTTCTCGAGAAGAGCTCGACGCCGGGAGTTGCGTCGGCATCGACACCGACCGGTGCATTCTCTTCATCAAACACCTTGATCAGAGTATCTTCTTCAAATGTATATGTGGTACCGTCTTCCCTTGTGATAGTTGTTCCTGCGGCAACCATGACTTCCTTGTTGGGACAGAGGGCATCGTTAATTGTTGTTATGATTCCGTGTATCAGCTGGTCGAACTGTGACTGTGTTCTCATCATGATCGAAGAATCAATGTGAAGATTGTATTCTTCTGTATCAATCTCGAACTGATCCATTGCCAGTTTGTATTCTTCTTCGTTAAATGTTCCGTCTTCGTCGTAAAAATCCTCAACCTTCGGTTCGATAGGAATATTCACATATTTTCCTATCGCGGTTCCTCTGGCCTGTATTGCACCTTTAAGGCTTCCGATATCGGTATTGGCGGGAGTGGAAGGAACTCTCGACCAGTCGAATACTTCGGCATCTCCCAGATGGGGCCAGGTAACAAGCAGGATTCCCGATGCCTCGTCAAGAGGCTCCTCGATATTATGCTTTTCCTTGTACTGCGACATCGTCATGGTTCCCATATTGAAGCACATATCTTCGGAAACAAACTGCTGATCCTCAATGCTTACCAGGATCTTGCCGCTGGGGATCTCATTGTAGGTAACCTTGACCATTCCGCCGAGTTCATCGAGGAGCGCGTTGCGCTCGTCCCGCAGGTCGTTGGCATTTTCAACCTTATTGGCTTCGTAAAATGAAATCTTGTGATTCAGCTCGTTGATCCTTTCGCCGATCTCGTTGATCCTGTCAACCTTCTGCTGTATCTGCGTATTCAGATCGAGCT
Organism: Lachnospiraceae bacterium; assembly: GCA_017960415.1. The sequence continues at coordinate 3,521 of JAGCZE010000206.1, read as the reverse complement.
GGTATTTTTTGAGCTGTTCGTATATTTTATCGGCTCTTTCCAGAAAAGATATAGATGTTTCTACAAGTGTAGCCTGAGCAACTCTGCTGTCAGGCTCCTTCGAAAGCTCCTGCAGCGCAACCCAGAAATCATTCAGATCAGACTGGAATGCCACACCCTGAAGCTCTCCGAAAAGGTTCTCTATTTCATCCACCGCATCACGCTGGGCTTCATAATAACCCTGACGCCCATATTCCTGACGGTAGGTTTTGTCCAAAAAAATATCACGCACCTGTCTGACTGTCTCGGTGTCAACGCCAAGTCCCACCATCATGGGAGATATGGCATTTTGACCCACCTTAACAAATGTGGAGGTATCCAGAACGGTCTGCTGTCTTACAAAGCCGTCCGTGTCCACATTGGCCAGATTGTGCGCGACCACGTTCAGTCCGCGTTGACTGATTTTTAAGCCGGATGTTCCGACCGAAAGAGCACCAAAAAGTGACATATTATAACCTCCGTTCAAAATGCCTTATATTAACGGCAATCTGATTCCATCAAACAGGTCATTCCGTATCTCGTCCCCGTTTGTTGGCGGTCATAAGTCACTGCTTGGCGTCGAACATCCTTGTTCCGTTGCCCTGCAGGCCCATCTCGCCCGCATTCCTCGTGTAATTGTTCCCCTCCGGCATCATCCTTGAGCTCTGTATGAGATTCATGTTAAATTCAATCATCTCGAGGGATTGTTCTATCAATGCTTTGTTCCTGTCATTCAACATGATCAGGGTTTTAAGTGTTTCCTTCAGTTCATCATGGATCTTCGACAGCCTCTGCTGTTCTTTCGGCTGCTTGCCCATGATCTTGATCAGGTTCTTCATATCGAGTGTCTTGGGATCGCGTCCCAGCACAACGCCGATATTTTTAATGACCTCCTCCCTCTTGCGTTCAAGGGAATTGATCTGCTCGATCACGAGCTGTTCCCTGTCCGTAATTTCCTGAAGGGCAGTGAGGTCATTTTTAATGATAACTCTCGTTTTTTCGGAAGCTATCGGTATTAGGTCCTTGTAAATATCGTTCTCTTTGGACATGGTATCTACAAGGTCGTCAATCAAACCGGGCATATCTGCACTATCTCCTTATTTATGACACTAAAGACAGATCATAAGCCTTTCGATCAATCAGTATACAGTCATCAGGCTCCGAAAAAGCCTGCAAGCTTCTCAGCAAGATCCTCATTGCTAACGGAATAACTGCCGTTGGCAATAGCGGCCTTAAGTTCGTTCACACGGCTCTCGCGTACATCGGGGCTTGCTTTAACCGCAGCCTTCGCAACCTGCATATCCTTACCGATCTGAGAAAGTTCCAGTTTGTCGGCAAAACTTGTTTTGTTAGCCTGAGCAACCTTCCTGGTCCCGCTCTTCTGATAGATCTGGCTAACCTGATTCATTGCATCTATACGCATAACATTCACCTCCTTGTGAAAATTTTGATCATCATATTTGAAAATAAATATATCAAAATCTTCCTCTCTGGTTGATATATCGGACGGGTTATATTATTACTTAACCCTTTTTTGAAAAGTTTTTTATAAATTTGTACACGAAATGGAAATAACACCTCATCCGTCGCCTTCGGCGACACCTTCCCCTCAAGGGGAAGGCTTTCCAAGCCACTTTCCTTTGCCTTCCCCTTGAGGGGAAGGTGGCTGCGTAGCAGCCGGATGAGGTGTAACAACATCACAGCCCGAATACTTCCTTCGCCACATTCTCCGCAGCATGGCCGTCCTCCCAGCCGCAGTAGCGTTCGTAGAAGACCTCGTATTTCTGAGCGTATTTCTCCCGTACATTATCGATATCCTTCACTGCATCAATGACCTCCTGGGTCGTATACAGGAGCGGTCCGGGAAGTTCTTCCTCGATATCGATGTAGAAGCCGCGGAGTACATCACGGTATTTCTCAAGATCGTAGGTATAGAACAGCATCGGACGCTTCAAGTTCGAATAATCGAAGAATACGGATGAATAGTCTGTGATTATTATATCGGAAATAAGGTACAGATCCGTAATATCGTTATACTTGCTGAAATTGAACGCGAAGTTCTCCATGCCTGTCAGATCCAGCGCATCCGCTATAAAATAATGTGTCCTGAGCAGTATTACATATTCGTCCGAAAGTGCCTTCTTCATTGCGTCCAGATTCAGCTTCAGTTCGAATTTATACTGTCCCTTGCCGTAATACTCATCATCACGCCATGTGGGTGCATAGAGGATCGTCTTTTTATATTTGGGAATCCCAAGCTTCTCACGCAGTTTTTCGGCAATCTCGTCCCTGTCCGGAGCGTGGAGCAGATCATTTCTCGGATAGCCGTATTCAAGCATGGGATTATCGTACATGAAACAGCTTCTGAAGGTTTTGCTCGAGAATTCATTCGCTGCGATCAGATAATCCCATTCACGAGACTGCTTGTAAACTTCCTTCTTATACATGGGAGATGCCGAATAAACCTCATCAAGGTCGAATACAAGCTTCTTGAGGGGAGTTCCGTGCCAGGTCTCAAGAAATACCATGCCTTTACGCTTCTTGAACCAGGTAGGCTGTCTCATATTAAAGACAAAATACTTCGCCGTAGCCATATAATGCATATATTTACGGCTGAATCGCTTTACCTTGACGCCGCTGTAAGGAAGCTTCGTATCATTGTCCAGCACCCAGACAAATTTGTATCTGTCGGGATAATTTTTCGCAAGATATTCGTAAATGTATTTCGGGCTGTCGGAATAATTCTTGCCCAGGAAACTCTCAAATACGATGGTGTTCTCGCTAATGGGCTCCTGCAGATATTTGCGTCTGTACAGATACTTGTTGAGTACATTCTTGCCTTTTATCAATCGTTTGAACTTTCTCCATCCGAGTCTTCTCGTGATCATTCTGATACAGCGTTCCTGCTGTCCGTTTCGCAGAGCCCTTACCATTCTGCGGCGCCAGAACTTCTCGCGGCGGATATTGGCCTTGCTGATGCGAAGGCAGAGTTCACGCATCGCATCAAAACGCTCCTCGCGCCAGAAATCGTTCTCGCTTCTTTTCAGTTTCTTGACAAAATAACCCGTAAAATACAGGATGATCTGGTGATCGACCGCACGTCTGACGGTTCCCTCGGGATCGACCGTATCGATCATACCGTTGAACATGTCGATCATCTGACTGAAGCGCCGTTCATCCTGAAGCTGCGACAATGCGGGATTGTTGATCGGATCCTGATGTTTTCTCTTAATATAATGGGCATGATAACGTTTACGTACATGCACCTCCCGATCTAGGAATGCTGCCAGGAACGGAAAGTCGCTGTAATAAGTCATCTTCTCGTCGAACTTAAGACCAAATTCATCGATCTTTGACTTTCTGAACAGCTTGTGGAGAATACTTACATTACGGAAACGCTTCTTTCTCGTAATAAGTCTTCTGATCGCCTTTCTGCGGGCCTTGAAACGTCTTCTGTACTCCCGTTCGGCAAGTTCTTCCTCAGTCAGTTCCTCATCTTCATT
>JAGCZE010000205.1 GCA_017960415.1 Lachnospiraceae bacterium | reverse complement strand
CTGTCCGTGAAGAAAAGATCGTCTGTCTTTATCCATATTATCCTGTGTCATAGGGGGAATTCCTCCTCGCCTTTTAGTTGAACGATGCACTATATTTGCAGGAGCATTCAGGTATTGCATCGATACTCCATTCGGCTTCTTATAGTCATTGTATCATATTCCGGAGGATACATCTTTCTTTCCCAAAAGACTAAAATTCACATTTTGTTCTTTAGTTATTTATCAAAAGGTATTTACAGGCGAGTATAATGGTATTGTTATTTTGGAATATTGTCTGACTCTCATATGCGATTGGTATACAGACAGAAATGTATAAGCAGGGGGAAGTTCATATGGATCTGCAACAATATGTGGACGGCTTTGGAGCGATGACGTGCATCGTATCTGTAGAGAACCTTGGAAACGGGAAACGCGGGAAAATACGCATTGTCACAGGAAATGAAGCGTATATCGGTTCCATAGAACGTCCTGCGCCGGGGGCGGAATTGCTGACCCAGAAGTTTACGCCCAATCAGGAGTATACGAACTACCTGACAAGGGACCTGAATTTCGAAGAATACTGCTATCGCGCAGCAGTTGAGAAACGCTGCCTCAATTCGTATGCCACCGCTGACAGGATACAAGGCGTCTGGTTCAATATGGTATTTCTCCCCGTTGCTTATGAAGAAGGAAATCTCTGCTATTGCACATATACCATGGAGATCAATTTCGAGGCGAATCTGGACCGAATGGCATCCCTTCCTGCGGATGTCACATCGAATGTCATCAAGATATGCTTAAAGCTCAGAAGTGCCAAAGAATTCAATGACTTAATGAATGATGTCATACATGATATCCGGGATATGTTTGATGCCGAGCATTGCTGTATCCTGCTCATGGACGCCATCGAACGGAAATGTTCCGTCCTGTGCGAAGCACTTGCGGAAAACACGGTCCTGACTTCCATGAATAACTATAATGATGACGGGTTTTACGATATAGCTGACAGCTGGAAAACACTGATCGCAGGCAGCAACTGTCTTGTTGTAAAAGATGAGCATGATATGGAAGTAGTCAAGGAGCGGAATCCTGTATGGTATGATTCATTCACTTCCGCCTATGGCAAAAATATCGTCCTGTTTCCATTGAAGTTCAGAAATCAGCTTCTCGGATATATATGGGCGATGAACTATGATATATCCAGGGCTACCAGTATCAAGGAAACCTTCGAGACTACCGCGTCAATTCTTGCCTCCGAGATAAGCAACTATCTGCTTCTGGACCGCCTGAAGGAACTAAGTTCCAAAGACATCCTGACAGGCGTCATGAACAGAAATGAAATGAACAATTTTGTCTATAAGCTCTGTAAGGACAGTAATCCTTCGAATATCTCAGTAGGCGTGGTCTTCGCGGATCTGAACGGACTAAAACGCGTAAATGATCAGTATGGCCATAATACCGGCGACACACTTCTGAAGGACGCGGCCAAAGCGCTTGAGGAAGTCTTCGACCCGAGTGAGATCTACCGTGCGGGAGGAGATGAATTTGCGATCATTGTAACGGGCATAACGGAAGAAGAACTCGACAGACGGGTCAAGGCCATTAAAGAAGCATCTCAGAAATATGATCTTGTGTGTTTTGCACTTGGGCACAGTTATAATGCAGAGAGGTCAAATGTCAGACTGGCATTGAGAGCTGCGGATGAGCGGATGTATGAGGATAAACAACGATATTATGATCAGCATCCGGAACTGAAGAGATAGGAGAGTAAGATATGATCTGTTTCGACCATTTACCATTAGATACAGATATCCTGACAGCTCTCAGGGAGTTGTCGATCAATTACGTGTTCCAGCCTATCTTCCAGTCAGACGGGGAAACGGTCTATGCATGGGAAGCGCTTATGCGCCCGACAGATATGACAGTCACCGATCTTATTGCAGAGTACTCGAAAATAGATAAGCTGCACGTTCTTGAGGTGGCGACATTCTTCGGAGCGATGCAGGCATTTTTCCAAAGAGGCTATGAGCAGAGAGTGGCGATCAATTCATTCCCGTGTGATTGTATGCGACCTGAGGAAGCCGAAGTTTTCCTGGATTATTTTGGAGAAAAGATCCGGGGAAGGATGATCATTGAGAACCTGGAGTATCCGTACTTCTCCGCGGAACACTGGTCCGAAAAGAACCGGTCTGTCAGACATATGGACAATCTTCTGGCAGCGGATGATTATGGAACCGGGATCAACGATCTTGACCTGATCGATCACATGTCTCCGCACATCGTAAAACTCGATCGGGATCTGATCTCGGGAATAGATCACATAATAGAGAAACAGGAGAATGTGAAAGAGCTGGTAGAGCTTTTCCATTCGAAAAATATTCTGGTCGTCGCCGAAGGAATCGAAGAAAAAGAAGAGTTCGAATGCCTCAAGAGTCTTGGCGTTGATCTTTTCCAAGGGTACTATCTTGCCCGACCGGCGTGATGACAAGAACCGGAAAGATGTGATCCTCTCGATCCGCGATGACATCCGAATCCTGGGAATTTAGCTCCCTGATTTTTTCCCTGTATAGGAATACACTTTCGAGAAATCTTCGTTAAAACATACATCTACGGAAAAACTCTCGAGATTGTATACGGCAGACCAGTGGGCATCTTGGAGCGTGCCTTTGTTGACGGCCTCCAGAAGACCAATGGCCTCGGAAGAAGTCATGGCGCTCACTGAATCCAGTTTGTTGTGCATTTTTCCGTACCGGAAATCCGGGTCCGTTGGCTTGCCTTCGTACAGGATGAAATTCGTCACCGCAGAATCGTCTGTGGTGACCATTTTGCCTTCGGAATTCCACTCTACGATGACCGACCGTCCACT
>JAGCZE010000204.1 GCA_017960415.1 Lachnospiraceae bacterium | reverse complement strand
GCCTGACCTATATTTACGGAATCGGTCGTGAGAGCAGCAATAAGATCTTAGCAAAGGCGAACGTAAATCCCGACACAAGAGTTCGTGATCTTACCGATGATGAAGTCGGCAGGATCCGTGACGTTATCGACGCAGAGTACATGGTAGAAGGTGATCTTCGCCGTGAGACAGCCCTGAATATCAAGAGACTTCAGGAAATCGGTTGATACAGAGGAATCCGTCACAGAAAGGGACTCCCTGTTCGCGGACAGAATACTAAGAACAACGCAAGAACCAGAAAGGGTCCGAGGCGTACAGTTGCTAACAAGAAGAAATAAATAGGAGGTTAGTTTAAGACATGGCAGTAATGACAACCAAAAAATTGACCAAAAAGCGTGTCAAGAAGAATATTGACCGTGGCCAGGCACAAATTCAAGCATCTTTCAATAATACAATCGTTACTCTGACCGACGCCGAAGGAAATGCTATTTCATGGGCAAGCGCAGGCGGACTCGGATTCAGAGGTTCAAAGAAGTCTACTCCCTATGCTGCACAGATGGCAGCAGAGACTGCAGCAAAGGCAGCAGTTGTTCACGGACTTAAGTCTGTTGACGTATTTGTAAAGGGACCCGGATCAGGCCGTGAAGCAGCAATCCGTGCATTACAGGCTTGCGGAATCAATGTAACGAGCATCAGAGACGTAACACCCGTTCCTCATAACGGATGCCGTCCGCCCAAGCGTAGAAGAGTCTGATAGGAGGTAGAACAGAATATGGCTAGAGATAGAGGACCCGTATTAAAGAAGTGCAGATCATTAGGCATTGAGCCCATGTTTCTCGGTATCGACAAGAAGTCGACCAGAAGCGTAGCCCGCCAGGGTAAGAAAGTCAGCGAATACGGATTACAGTTAAAAGAAAAGCAGAAGGCAAAGTTTATTTACGGAGTACTTGAGAAGCCGTTCAGAAACCTTTTCGCAAAGGCAGAAAGAATGAAGAACGGTACAGCAGGCGAGAACCTGATGACACTTCTTGAGCTTCGTCTTGACAATGTTCTTTTCCGTCTCGGATACGGAAGAACCAGAACCGAAGCAAGACAGATCGTAGACCACAGACATGTACTTGTTAATGGCAAGATCGTTAATATTCCTTCATACGAAGTTAAGGTTGGCGATACTATCGAGATCAAAGAAAAGGTTAAGTCAGCTCAGAGATATAAGGACATCCTTGAGGTTACCGGCGGAAGAAGCGTTCCCGCATGGCTTGAGGCTGATCATGACAATTTAAGCGGCAAGATTGTAGCTCTTCCTACCAGAGAGCAGATCGATGTTCCGGTAAATGAGATGCTTATCGTCGAGTTGTACTCCAAATAATAATTGGAGCATCATAATAAAGGAGGGTTCTTATAAGTGTTTGATTTTGAAAAACCATCCATCGAAATTACAGAGATTTCAGATGATAAAAAGTATGGCCGTTTTGTTGTTGAACCCCTAGAGAGAGGTTATGGAACCACACTCGGCAACGCACTCAGAAGGATAATGCTTTCATCACTTCCCGGCTCAGCTGTCAGCAGCGTAAAGATCGCCGGTGTGGTACATGAATTCTGCGGCATTCCCGGAGTTAAAGAGGACGTGACCGAGATCATCATGAACATCAAGAGTCTGGCTATCAAGAACAACAGCAATGAACCCAAGACTGCTTATATCGATTTTGAGGGCGAAGGCGTTGTAACCGCAGGCGATATCCGTGTTGATTCGGACGTTGAGATTCTCAATCCCGATCTCGTTATCGCAACATTAAGCGGCGGAGCCAATTCCAGACTTGAGATCGAAATGACCATTACCAACGGAAGAGGTTATATCAGTTCCGACAAGAACAAGACCGATGATCTTCCGATAGGTGTGATCGCAGTTGATTCAATATATACGCCCGTAGAGCGTGTCAATATGACAGTTGAGAATACCCGTGTAGGCCATGTTACGGACTTTGACAAGCTTACGCTTGACGTATGGACCAACGGAACACTCGGACCCGATGAGGCAGTCAGCCTTGCGGCCAAGGTTCTCAGCGAGCATTTGAATATATTCATTGATCTGTCCGAAAATGCGGCAGCAGCAACCGTTATGGTTTCGAAGCCCGAGAATCCTGCCTCGAAGGTGCTTGAGATGAGCATTGACGAGCTTGAGCTTTCGGTACGTTCGTTCAACTGCCTGAAGCGTGCAGGTATCAATACGGTTCAGGAGCTGACCAACAGATCATTTGAATCAATGAATAACATCCGCAATCTTGGAAAGAAGTCGCTTGATGAGATTCAGAGCAGACTTAAGGATTTCGGTTTAAGCTTTAACAATAACGAAGAATGATATAGGAGGAAATAAAAATGGCTGGCTATAGAAAGCTCGGAAAAACCGCGAGTCAGAGAAAAGCCCTTTTGAGAAATCAGGTTTCGAATCTGCTCTATCACGGCAAGATCACGACCACTGAGACCAGTGCTAAAGAGATCCGCAGAATAGCTGAAGGTTACATTGCCATGGCTGTTAAGGAAAAGGATAATTTTGAGACAGTTACCGTGAAGTCAAAGGTAGCCCGTAAGGATAAGGACGGCAAGAGAGTTAAGGAAGTTGTTGACGGCAAGAAAGTAGCCGTATTTGACGAAGTTGAGAAGCAGATCAAGAAGGATGCTCCTTCAAGACTGCATGCTCGTCGTAAGATGAACGCTTTCCTTTATGATGTTACAGAGGTTCCTACTGAAGCTGCTGGCAAGAAGAAGGCTACCAAGAACATCAACCTTGCTGACAAGCTCTTTGATTAGATTGCTCCCAAGTACGCTAACCGTAACGGTGGATACACCCGCATCATCAAGATCGGTCCCCGTAAGGGCGATGCAGCTATGGAAGTTATCATCGAGCTGGTTTAATTGCAAATTTTTCGCTTTGTGCGATCTGCGCCGCGACTTTTCGTCGCGGCGCTTTTTCAATTAACAGATAATTGTAAAAAACGCCAAAATATGATAGTATAACGATGTCACCATAAGTAATATTTTATGCGTAGCCTTAGGCGAGCAGACTAAGAAGGAGGTATTGGGTTATGGAACAGAAGTTTTATATTTGTGAGCATTGTGGGAACATTATTGCTGTAGTTAAGGCCAGTGGGGTGCCGGTTATGTGCTGCGGCCAGAAGATGAAGGAGATCGTTCCGGGAACCGTTGATGCGTCTTTGGAGAAGCATGTTCCGGTTTTTGAAGTAAAGGACAACAAGGTTTATGTGACAGTCGGGGCTGTTGAGCATCCCATGGGTGAAGACCATTTTATCGAGTGGATCTCGCTGCAGACAAACGCCGGCAACCAGCGTAAGGTATTAAAGCCCGGTGATGCTCCGAAGGCTTGCTTCGCTCTGTGCGAGGGTGAGAACGTTGAGGCGGTTTATGCGTACTGCAATCTGCACAGTCTGTGGAAAGCCTGAGTGAAAATTATGAGAGCTTCCGAAAGATTTATTAACTATATCCAAATACATACAACATCCGACGAGAACTCGGGAACACATCCCAGTTTTAGCGGTGAATTTGATCTGGCACGATTATTAATGGATGAACTGACAGAGCTCGGCGTACAGAACGTCAGGATGGATGAACACGCATACGTATACGGTATGTTGCCGGCAACGCCGGGACATGAACAAATAGCGCCATTGGGCTTTATCGCCCATATGGACACGTCTCCTGACGCATCGGGAAAGTCCGTAAAACCGGTTTTTCACGCCGGATATGACGGAGGGGATATTCTGTATCCTGCCACCGGTGCGGTCATGAGCCCGAAAGATTTCCCTTTTCTCGGAAAAATGGAAGGCGAAACACTTATTACCAGTGACGGTACGACTCTTCTCGGTGCAGACGACAAAGCAGGCATAGCAGAGATAATGACTGCGTTCGAAACCATTATTTCCGAAAAAAGGCCTCACGGTGAACTATGGGTGGCATTTACCCCCGATGAGGAAATAGGCGAGGGCACAGATTGTTTTGATCTGGAACATTTTGGCGCAAAGTTCGCTTATACCGTGGACGGCGGTGATGTGAACTGTCTTGAATACGCGAATTTTAATGCGGCCTCGTCAGATATTACTATAACCGGCTTCTCCGTTAATCCCGGATCCGCAAAAGACACTATGATCAATACTCTGAACGTGGCGACGGAGCTTCACTCTATGCTGCCCGAACAAGAACGCCCCGAGCATACGGAGGGACATGAAGGCTTTTATCATCTGACCGGAATGAGCGGCCATGTAGCGGATGCACGGATGTCTTATATCATTCGCGACCATGATATGGAACGTTTTCTTGCCAGAAAATCCAACATGGAACGTATTGCGGAAGAACTGAATCGGAAATACGGCGCAGGAACCGTAAAGCTTGAATTGAAGGATTCGTATTACAACATGCTTGAAAAGATCAAACCCCATATGCATCTGATAGAAAATGCCGATCAGGCTATCAGGCAAGCCGGTCTGATCCCTGAGGTAGTTCCGGTACGTGGCGGTACCGATGGCGCGAGACTGTCATACGACGGTATCCCCTGCCCGAACCTCGGGACAGGAGGATTCAATTTCCACGGGAATTTCGAGTGTATAACCGTGGAACGCATGGATAAGGCGGTAGAGGTTATTTTGAATATCGTTAATGGGTTCAAGCAGTCGTAAAAACAAGACCTTATCAGGCAAAAGCTTGATAGGGTCTGTTATTTTATATCAAAGGATGTTTAAGAGTTTCGGTGATTTTATAAAGGAGGGGATGATACCATGATAAAACAGGAAAAAACCGAGGAAATACGTGAACATTACAATTCTGATCCCAAAAAAGAATGGGACCGTCTAAAGGTAAGAAATCCCCATGAAAAATATATTACGACTCATATGATGGATCGGTATATTAAATCCGGTGACAGAATTCTTGATATCGGCGGCGGCCCGGGTCATTATTCGATCCATTATGCAAAGAAGGGACATGATGTTACCTTATTGGATCTGAGCGATGAAAATGTTCGTTTCGCGAAGAAAAAAGCAAGTCAATATAAGGTGAAGATTACGGCAATGCAGGGAAATGCATTAGATCTGTCACGTTTTCCCGATTCATCATTTGATATTGTATTTCTGATGGGACCATTGTATCATTTAATGACAGAGGAAAGCAGGCTCAAGGCTGTCAACGAAGCAAAACGTGTATTAAAACCCGAAGGATACCTGTTCAGCAGCTTTATCCTGATGTTTGGCGGAGTTATATACGGACTGCGCGAGTTGGAAGAAACTATATTATGGCCCGAAGAACAGATCTTATATAATATAACAGCCAAAGATGAAAGTTGTTCGTTTGATGCATTCACATACGCATATATGACTACTGTCCGCGAAGCCAAACAGCTTTTGGCTGCTGTACCCGGCCTGCAGACGGAAACTGTTTTCGGTCAGGAAAGTATCCTTTCACCATATAGGAATATTTTGAACCAAAGCCCCAAAAAGATCAGAACGGCATGGTACGATTATGCCCTGCGATTTTGTGAAAAAGAGGATTATATGACCCATACCGAACATTTGATGATCATATCAAAGAAAGACATTAAATTGTAAAGTAAGAT
>JAGCZE010000203.1 GCA_017960415.1 Lachnospiraceae bacterium | reverse complement strand
CCCATTCTCACGGTTCCCTGGATATCAGGATAGCATTGATAACATCATCGGAATCCTTAACATTAAGGACGCGATCAAATATTATGTGAAAGAAAATGTCAGGGACAACGCCGTGAAGGATATTGACGGACTGCTGCAGAAGGCCTACTTTATCCCTGAAACAAGTAAGATCAACAGTATCTTCAAAAATATGCAGTCTCAGAAGACCCATATGGAGATTGTCGTGGACGAATATGGGCAGACCTCCGGGATCCTTTGCATGGAAGACATTCTGGAAGAGATCGTCGGTAATATTTTTGATGAGCATGATGAAGTAGAAGTCAATATTACAAAGATATCGGATCAGGTCTATCAGGTAAAAGGACTGACGCCGCTATCAGAACTGGAAGAGGAACTGGGTATTTCTTTCGAGGACGAAGATTTTGAGACTTTGAACGGATATCTGATCTCAAAGATCGACCGTATCCCTGACCAGGATGCAGGAACCATTATAAAAGAAAACGGCGTGACGTATCAGATCCTTGCCGTTGATGATAAAACGATTTCTCTGGTCAAGATCACGATGGACAAACAGGAAGAGTCTGTATCGGAATAATCACAGAGAAGAAAGAGGTAATTATGTCAGGACATTCTAAATTTGCGAATATCAAGCACAAGAAGGAGAAGAACGATGCGGCAAAGGGACGTATCTTTACTCAGCTCGGCCGTGAGATCGCTGTAGCCGTAAAGGAAGGAGGTCCCGACGTAAACAATAACAGCAGGCTTAAAGCTGTTGTAGCAAAGGCAAAGGCCAACAATATGACCAACGACACCATTGAGCGCAGCATCAAGAAGGCTGCCGGAGATGTAGGTGCCGTAAATTACGAAAAGGTCGTATATGAAGGTTATGGCCCCAGCGGTACTGCTATCATTGTTGTGGCGCTGACCGACAACAAGAACCGTACCGCAGCCAATGTCAGGAACGCATGTACCAAAGGCACCGGTAATGTCGGAACTCAGGGCTGTGTCAGCTATATGTTCGACGAGAAGGGTCGTATCATTATCGACAAGGAAGAGTATGAAGCCGATCCCGACGAACTGATGATGCTTGCTCTTGATGCCGGCGCCGAAGACTTTGCGGATGAAGAAGATTCCTATGAGATCATTACTTCTCCCGACGATTTTGAAACTGTCAGGGAAGCTCTCGAGGAGAAGAAGATCCCGATGCTCGAAGCCGAAGTTACGATGATTCCCCAGACATGGGTTGAGTTAAAGGATGACAATGATATCAAGATGATCACACGTACTCTTGATCTGCTCGATGAAGACGATGATGTTCAGAATGTATATCATAACTGGGATGAATAAATAATTATACATTTTTTGGGACTGCGATACCTGACGGGTACTGCGGTCCTTTTTTTCATTTTTATTTCATAAAGCCGTGGCAATTTTTTAGAGAAAGTTAAGTATACCTAACCTGTTGTTTTTAAAGAATAACTTGCCTGTAAAAACCATTTATGATAGAATGAAGTCGCGGAGAGTACATGGAGGTAATGCAATATGTTATCAAATGTACATGTTAAAAATTTTGCTCTGATCGACGAAGCGGACATCACACTCGATGATAATCTGAATATCCTTACAGGAGAGACGGGTGCCGGTAAGTCGATTCTTTTGGGTGCCGTGAATCTGGCACTCGGGTCCCGCGCCTCAAAAGATGTGATCAGGCAGGATGCGGATTATTGTCTTGCCGAGCTGACCTTCAACAGACTGAGCGAAGCTGCGGTTTTCACAGCCCGTGAGCTCGGGATCGAATGTGAGGATGACGAGATCGTAGTAAGCCGCAAGCTCTATGATAACGGAAAGAGCGTCATACGTATCAACTCGGAAACCGTATCGGCCGCTGCCGCAAGGAAGCTTACCTCGGAGTTGATCGATATTTACGGACAGAATGAGCATATCAGCCTCTTATCGTCTGCGAAACATCTTGATATAATTGACAGATTTGTCGGAGATGAGGCGTTAAGGCTCAAGAATGTCATCAAAACAGAATACGCCGAATACAAAAAGCTTCGTGACGAGTATGAAGGACTGGAGAATGATCCTGCACGACGTGCGCGGGATATTGACAGACTCGGTTCCGAGATCGACGAGATAGAAACCGCCGATGTTAAGGACGGTGAAGAAGAAAAGCTTAAAAGCGAACGGCGCATTCTTATGAATGCAGGCCAGATTGCGGAATCCCTTGAATTTGTATGCGGAGTTTTGTATGAGAATGACGGATGCAGCGACAAGATCTCATCTGCCATAAGAGCGCTTACGAGAGCCGAAGCTCTGGATGAATCCCTTGGGGATTACCTCGAAGAACTCAACGAGATCGATTCCCGCATGAGCGATGTTTACAGAGAACTCAAGGATTATCTCGAAAGCATGCCCGAGAGCGGCGATGCGCTTGAAAGGACCGACGAAAGACTTGAGACTATCATGAAGATCAAGTCAAAATTCGGAAATACAGTATCGCAGATCCGGGAATATCTTGAGAACAATAAAGCTGAACTGGCCAAGCTGCTGGATTTTGAGAATTATACCGAAGAGCTGAAAGCACAGACGGATAAAGCGTTTGAAAAGGTCATGAAATACAGCCGGGAGCTTTCAAAGCTGCGTATTTCGGCAGCAGAGGAGCTTAAGAAGGATATATTGAAGGCTCTGCAGGATCTGAACTTTAACCAGGTTAATTTTGATATTGAATTTTTACATAAGGAAGAACCTCATCCGGAGGGTATCGATACGGCGGAATTCATGATCTCACTGAATCCGGGCGAGAACTTAAAGAGCCTGAGCAAGATCGCTTCGGGCGGTGAGATGTCGAGGATCATGCTCGGGATCATCTCTGTATTCTCGGGCAGAGAGACTATCGATACACTCATTTTCGATGAGATAGATACCGGTATCAGCGGTATAGCCGCTTCAAAAGTGGCAGACAAGCTCTGTTCCATTGCCGGAACGCATCAGGTGATCTGCATTACGCATCTTCCCCAGATTGCGGCCATGGCCGACGCTCATTTCAAAGTCGAGAAGAATGTTATTGATGACAGGACCACAGTGAAGATCGGAATTCTCGAAGAAAAGGGCATTACCGATGAGCTGGCCAGGATACTAGGCGGTGAAGAGGCCTCGAAGAGTGTTATGAAGGCGGCGGAGGATATTAAGATTTCCGCAACGCAGAGGAAGAAAGAACTCAGAAATTACTAATCTTAGATAAACGGAGGAAAACGGGTTAATGAAGAATGTTTTGTTTATTGCTTCGGAATGTGTACCTTTTATCAAAACCGGTGGACTTGCGGATGTAATCGGTTCGTTGCCCAAATATCTCAACAAAGAAGAATTTGATGTCAGGGTTATCATCCCCAAGTATGCCTGTATTAACGAAGAGTACAAATCCAAGATGCAATATCTGAATCATTTTTATATGCAGCTTGCATGGAGAAACCAGTATGTCGGGATCCTTGAGGAGGAGTACGAGGGGATCAAGTTCTATTTTATC
Source organism: Lachnospiraceae bacterium (assembly GCA_017960415.1). The sequence continues at coordinate 2,191 of JAGCZE010000203.1, read as the reverse complement.
GATAATGAATATTATTTCCAGGGCTGGGGACCTTACGGCAATATCTATGAAGATATCGAGAAGTTTGCATTTTTCTGCCGTGCTGCATTGTCTGCACTGCCGATCATAGGCTTCAGACCCGATATCATCCATTGCCACGACTGGCAGACTGGCCTCGTTCCCGTTTATCTGCATGATACTTTCCAGGCCAACGAGTTCTTCCGCGGCATCAAGAGCATCATGACGATTCACAACCTGAAATTCCAGGGTATCTGGGATAAGAAGACGATTAAGGATATTACAGGCCTTTCGGACTATTATTTTGCTCCCGACAAGCTTGAAGCATATGGTGAGGCCAACTATCTCAAGGCCGGAATTGTTTACGCGGATTATGTTACAACCGTTAGTAAGAGCTACGCGGAGGAGATCAAGTACCCGTTCTACGGCGAAGGTCTTGACGGACTCATGAACGCGCGTTCCAACTGCCTGTGCGGTATTGTTAACGGTCTTGATTATGATGAATACAATCCCGAAACCGATCCGTTTATCTACAAGAATTATTCGGCAATGACCTTCCGCAAGGAGAAGATCAAGAATAAACGCGGATTCCAGCAGGAACTCGGTCTGAATGTTGACGACAAGAAATTCATGATCGGTATCTGTTCGAGGCTGACCGACCAGAAGGGTTTCGACCTGATCGACTGCGTGATAGAGGAGATTTGTGCGGAAGATACCCAGCTCGTTATTCTTGGAACAGGTCAGGAAAAATACGAGAATCTGTTTAGGCATTTTGCCTGGAAATATCCCGACAGGGTTTCAGCCAATATTTATTATTCCAACGAGCGCTCCCACAAATTGTATGCTTCATGTGATGCATTCCTTATGCCGTCTTTGTTTGAGCCCTGCGGTCTGAGCCAGTTGATGAGCCTTCGTTACGGTACGATTCCCATCGTCAGGGAGACCGGTGGTTTGAAGGATACGGTTTATCCGTATAATGAATACGAAAATACAGGTACCGGTTTCAGTTTCGCCAATTATAATGCGCATGAGATGCTGTCGACGATAAGATATGCGAAGAGCGTGTTCTATGACAAGAAGCGCGAGTGGAACAAACTGATCGACAGAGCCATGGCTCAGGATTTCTCCTGGAACAGTTCGGCCAAACAATACGAGGAACTCTATTACAGACTTCTTTCCTGATCGGCATCATTTGGCCGGCGGTTTATTGGTTGCTGCACTTTGGCTGCCGCATCATACGATGCGGCAGTTTTTCAATGCAGGGGCGCTTGGGAATGTGTCACCCGGATTATTTATGAGCGTTTTTGGGGGCTGTGACACGCTGGGGTTATAGGCGCTTGGGGGCTGTGACACGCTGAGATTGGAGACACTTTGAGTCTGTGACACCCGGTCATCTTACCAGCATAGCTGATGTAATCTGACCGGGTATCACAGCCCCAAAGTGCGATGAATGATACTGACGTGTCACAGCCCCCAAGCGGGGTTATTTACTGCGTTTTGTATAGAAAGGGATTTTTTTATGAGATTAAGAGAGCTGCTTAAAGGTTTAAATTACAGGTTCATGGAGGGGATGGATTGCGCGGATTACGATCTGGATATTACGTATTTGTGCTTTGATAACCGGAAAGAGATTCCGAAGAATGCGGCTTTTGTTTGCATTGCCGGTACTAAGTTTGATTCGCATGATTTTGCTGATGAGGCTTTCAAACAGGGGGCTGCATGTGTTATTGCGGAGCATGAAGTTGATGTTCAGCGTTTTCTGGCGGAAAAGGAGCAGAAAGATGCCGAACTTTCATCTGAGTCCGGATTTTCGGACTCGCCGGTTGTTATTATTGTTAATGATACAAGAAGAGCGTTATCTATCCTTGCCGGGAACTGGTTGGGGAATCCTTCGAGAAGCCTGATCACTATCGGCATCACCGGCACTAAGGGAAAGTCTACGACTGCCGGTATGATAAGAAATATACTCGAGGAAGATGGTCATAAGACAGGGATCATAGGGACTCTTGGGGTTGGGATCGGTGATCGTTATATCCATACAAACAATACTACCCCCGGACCGTACGAATTGCAGGAATACTTAAGGATGATGGTTGATGAGGGCTGTGATTCGCTTGTTATGGAGGTTTCTTCTCAGGCGTTGAAGCAATCAAGGACAGCTGCGATTACTTTTGATCAGGGGCTGTTTACCAAT
>JAGCZE010000018.1 GCA_017960415.1 Lachnospiraceae bacterium | reverse complement strand
TCTTCAATTTCCTCTGCTATAACAGGCAGCCAAGCAGGAGTCTTTGCATCAACAGCATACTGGAGTCTGTTTAATAAAGCTGTGAAATCAGAAGCGTTCTCTGTAGCACTGTAAGTCGTAGCAACCTTATTATTATCAGTGATCTCGATACTGGAAATAGCAAGACCATCTTCACCCTTTGCAACCTTGGTGTAATCGATGTTAATAACGATCTTCTTAACGCCGGTCTGTTTAACCTCGAAAACCATATCTCCGGCAAGCGGATACTGGGTCTTGTCATTTGCCGGCTGCTTTAATGTAGCATATAAGAATAAATCTTTATTAACTGCTACCTTAAGGCCATTTTTGTCAGCTACAGATATTTCTGCAACATAATCACTGCCGGATTTCTTCAGTTCAACAGACTTAAAAGCAGTTCCCTTCAGTTCTTTACCGGAAGCATCCTTAAAGGTGGTATAATATACCTTTCCGGTTCCATCTGCTGTGAAAACAATTACATCTTTCTTAGCGTCATAAGTAGTTGTAAGAGTTGTAGCAGCAGGTTCTGCCACTGAGCCACTGGTAGAAGATCCTGAACCGCTGGTAGATGATCCTGATGTACCAGAATCACTTGCACTTGCCTTCACTGCGCCGAACGCCGCGAAGCAAAGTGCCAATGTCAAAAGACCAACGATCAGGCCTTTTGAAATATTGAACTTCTTCATAAATTTACCTCCTTGTGGTTGTGTATCCTGCCCATGTCCATCCTTGAACATAAACATCTGAGAAGTTTCCATGATCTGTCGGGTGTACGGAGCCCGAAGGGTTCATTGGAAACCCGGATGTGCGTCCCGGCCTATTCCGGAATGCGTGTCTCATCAAGTAAAACAATTCACACATCGTAGTTACATTTAATCAGGCATGTAACTCGTTTGCTGATTAATATATCGACACGGGGCAAGAAAAACTTAATAGCATACTGAAATAAATTTTGGAATCAGACCCTCTTTATGCATAAAATGTGTAAAAACACACTTTTCGAGGGTAGTTACGATTATATCACACAGGTTTGATTTTGTCAAGAAATATGTAACCATATTCACAAATTCTGTACGATATTATTTTTCTTCATTCTTTGAGTATGTATTATATATTTTCTAATACCTCTTTTAATAGAAAAACTGTAATCCCTCAATAACTGCATTTTTACAACCGGACCTCCCGGCTCACTTAGTTCACTTTCTCTCACGCCGACAGGCTGTTAACTGCCTTACGTATCTTAGCCAGCATATCGTCAAGCGTATCACAGGCCTTTACAGCCTCGGCTGCTGCGGACGCGCCTTCACCTGACAGTGAGGCAACCTCTTCGCTGCCTGCGGAAAGGTTTGTAATGCTGTCGTTGATCTCTGTTGTTGATCTTGTGATCTTGTTCACGCCGTCCTCAAGTCCTGCAAATTTATCGATAAGTGCGGTTACATTGGCGTTGATCGCGTCAAAACGCTCTCCTGTGGTAACGATCATTTCATTCTGTTCTTTTACGGAATCCATGGTCCTTCCGATACTTGATATCGTCAGGTCGATATTGTCCGTAAGTTCATTGATGATATCGGTGATCTTGTTGGATGCTTCGTTGGTCTGCTCGGAAAGATTTCTGATCTCCTCGGCAACAACCGCGAATCCGCGTCCGGCATCTCCTGCTCTGGCCGCCTCTATAGAAGCATTAAGTGCAAGAAGATTGGTCTGATGGGAAATGGAAAGGATAGATCCCAATATCTGCTGTACATCGCTGATCTTGCCGGTAACGACAGAAGTTGCGGACATTGTCTCTCTGCCCTCCGCCTCAACCGCAGCGGATTTCTCCTTCAGTTTGTTCAGAACCGCATTGCCTTCAACAATGATATCCTTGGCAGTCCTTGTAGCCTCGACCATCTCATCCTTGCTCTTTCTGGTAGCTTCGGTCTCGTTGGTAATGTTCTGGCACATTTCCGCCTGAACGGTAATAGCCTGTGCGGTATTATCGGTGCTGGAGGCGATCTGCTCCATTGCCTGGCTGTTGCCGTTTACGATATTTTTAAGCGATTCCATCTGCACGTCCACTTTGCGGTAGAGCTCAGTGATATCGGAAGCGGTGCTGAGTATCCTGTCGGAAACCTGCTTCTGCTCTTCCATTGATGACTCGATCGCGATACGGTTCTCATCGGTGATCTGCTTAAGCAGTCTGATTACAAGGTTGGACGATACCAGGCAAAGTATCAGGGTTGCCGTATCTATGATAAGTACTTTCAGATCGCCGTTACCGCCGGCGATGGTACGGATGAATACGATGACATATGCAAAAAGCAGCTCACAGGAGCCTATCATGGCTACCTTGGGGTTCATATATACGATGCAGGAGATCAGGATCGGAACACCGTATGCATAGTAAATAAGATCGTTCTGGACCAGCATGATGACAATGTATACCATAGCTGCACCGGTAAGTATGAAAATAATACCGAGCTTGTTGTCGCGTCCCTTCGTCATTCCGAAGAAAAATGATACAAAGCATAACGCCGCTGCCACCATTTCGACGATCACAACATAATTAAAGCCGGTCTTAAGCCCCTGAAAGAGCATAAGTATTGTAGCAACGACCAGTACGGCGCAGTTGATCCCGAACGCCTGTCTGTTAGCTCTGATAAACTGTTCTTTACTCATAGATTCTACCTCCTTGATATGCCCCTCGGGTAAATGCCGAAGACACAATATAAATCTTCCGGCATTTCCCAATACAATTGTCACAATATAAAAATTCTATCGTAAAAATAGTTCTTTGTCAATATTGTATTTCTCTTTTTGTGGATTATTGATACATTCTTCGGAATTTCATGTTTCAAACCGAAGGATAACTTGTTATGTGCATTTTAGCTGCCTTTGACAGAAACGGAATTCATTGGTAAAGAACCGGAAAAATATGAAAAAGCATCAAAAATCGGGAAATCCTCCATTTTTGATGCTTTTGAAATTGCAATATTTTTATTTTAACCTGCCCACAATCTTACCAGTCTCTTAATATCGACTTTCGCTCAAGCGGATCAAGCGCTGCGATCTTAGGGTCTTCATAGTAGGAATCGTTGCGGACGTGAGTCGTGGATATTTCCTCAAATATCGCGCCCGTATCCGATGTAAATGCATGCATCTGACCGCGCAGGACGGTCCTGATGTCGCCCGGGTGCATCACATGCTTCTCGCCCTCGATATCGACGGTCAGATCACCGTAAAGCACCTGGAAGGTTTCTTCCTTGACCTTGTGCATGTGAGCGGGATTGGTCTGCCCCGGCAACACAATGATCAGCTTCTTACAGTATTCGCGGTTCACGATCGAAATAATGATCGCGCCAAACTGCCTGAAATGCTGCATTCCGTAATGGTGGGACAGTTCTACGTCAAATTCGTTGCCAAGCGCTATCCCTGCTTCAAAAAGCATACCCTTGGCATCATGAACAACGCTTCGCATAATGCTGATATCGGTGGTCTTGCGCTGTTCGTAAAGAGCTTCGTTAGTCTTATATGCACGGCTTGCGGTCATTCCGTTCTCGAATTCACCGCTTGTCATCTGTCTCTCGGCACAGGGCATCGCAAAGAACACATCCTCTGCGGTAAGTGTCTCTCCGGCCTCTATATCCCGTTTCGCAAATACGCCTCTCATAAGGCTTCTGAGTGAATCGACCTCTGCCTGGCTGATATATTTCGTAAATCCGTGTATGCTTGTCTTCTTCAATCCGCACATCTCGCGGGCATCAAGAACAGCTGCAACCCAGGCATCCGCCTGATCCGGATTCATCGAGTAAGCATTCAGTTTGATGGTTTCGGTAGGAAGTCCCACATGACGCTCGAAAATTGCAGCTCCCTTGGCTGCTGCCATCATGGCCACGGTATTATTGTCCGGATCCTCATGTCCCGAATATCCGATCGGAATGTCCGGATAGCGCTTCTTCATCTTCTCGATAAAGTCAAGCTGCAGGCGCTCCTTCGGTGCGGGATATTCCGCAATACAGTGCAGAAATGCGAAGTTTACTCCCCTGTGAGTCAGGAAATTATAAATCTTGTCGATATCCGACAGGCTCTTGCCTCCCGTCGATACGATCAGAGGCTTCTGCGTGGCTGCTGCTTTGGTAAGCAACGGCCAGTCGTGTGAAGAACAGCTTGCGATCTTGATGATGTCAAGCCCCTGATCCATGCACAGATCCACGCTCACCTCATCAAAAGGCGTGCTCATCGCGATCAGGCCCTCCTCGCGTATTGCATTGACCAGCTCACCGAACTGTTCTCTCGAAAGCCTTGTGGATTCAAATCTCGGGATATGCTTAATGTCAGTTCTGCCTTTGAAATCCGGATGGATAAAAGTGTCAAGATCGCGATACTGCAGCTTCACAGCCGCACGGATATTGTACTTGCGCGCGATCCTGCCCATGGCACGGATGATGTCAATGCCGTGTTCCACAGAACCCTGATGTGAATTCGCCATTTCGAAAATAAACAAGTCTTTGAAGATGTCTTTTGATGCCATATTATTCTCTCCTGATAAAAAATGCCGCCACCGATGGAAGCGATGGCGGCGACGCTGTAAAGCGTTAATAACCCATTATGAAGTCGGCCGCTTTTGTGGCTTTCTTCTGCATATTCAATATATCATAAAAATGCTTTATTTTCAACCGTTTTTTCTATTTCCGCTTTAGCTTTTTCCAATTCAGTTTCCGTATCAATATCAAAATTTTCCTGCATCAGATAACCCAGGATCACATCGCCGGTCATGGAATTCTTCTTCATGACAGTATCGTACCGCATTACATCAATGCATGCATTCTGGTAATATGCGGTCGGGAGTTCCTGTCTCGGCATGTTATAACATTCCGGAAGGTCCTTCACTACAGGTAGGATGCGGCCGATCGAAATATTCGCACTATCATCCATTTTATTATTTTCAGACTTGCATACCCACATCTTGTAAGGTATCTCCGTTGCCGGTGCTACCGACCGTACAGAATCAGCCTCCGGATGATCGATCAGCATCTCTATCATATTCTGGATATCATCCACCTTACGTTTCGGGTAGGTAGGACGCAGCTGCACTATGATATCCGGCCTGTACCCTTCATGCTCATCAAGCCATGTAAGAGCATGTTTGAACACATCTATATCAAGAGCCGTATCGGTCGCGTATTCAGCGGGGCGGATAAACGGCACATCAGCGCCGAATTTTCTTGCAATATCGGCATACTCTTCGCTGTCTGTAGACACTATC
>JAGCZE010000202.1 GCA_017960415.1 Lachnospiraceae bacterium | reverse complement strand
GCTGGAAAACCATACCGAAATGGAGACGTTTCTCCCTGAGTTCATTCGGAGAATCGGGTTTCATTGAGGCATCAAATATCGTCTTGCCCCTGACTGTGATGGTCCCTTCGTCGGCCCGCTCAAGAAGGTTCAGACAGCGCAGAACGGTTGTCTTTCCGCTTCCGGAGGAACCTATGATCGAGAGAGTCTGCCCCTCGTCCATGCTGAAGGAAATTCCCTTGAGAACCTCACTGTTTTCGAAATTCTTTTTTAAATTATTTACTTCAAGTATCGGCATATTTCTAACCTGATTTATTTAAAATATGACAGCTTCTTCTCTATATGTCTGAACATCAGAGTCAGAAGACCGCTGAACAGCAGATAAAAGGCACCTGTATAGAACAACGGCCAGATGATGCCGCTGCTCTTGATGAATGCCTGTCCGTTCCAGATGATCTCATAAACTGCGATAACACGGGCAAGTGATGTATCTTTTACGAGTGTTATGACTTCATTGGAAATGGGAGGGACGATCCTCTTTACAAGCTGGAGCAGGATGATCTTGCTGAAAATCTGCTTTCGAGTCATTCCAAGGACCTGACCGGCCTCATATTGGCCGACAGGGATCGATTGAACACCGCCTCTGTATATTTCGCTGAAATAACATGCATAATTGATCACAAATGCGATCAGTGCCGCTATAAACCTGCCGTTGCCGCTCGTTCCCCAAACATTGACACCGAAGAATATTCCGGGTCCGTAATAAATGACAAGGAGCTGCAGCATAAGAGGCGTACCGCGCACAACCCAGATCAGGAACCTTAAAAAGGTCTTGAGGATCCGGAATCTGCTCACGGAGCCGAAACAGATAAGCAGTCCGAGAGGGAGCGAAAATACCAGTGTCAGGACAAACAGCTTGACAGTGGTCAGAAATCCCTCCAGCAGGGATAATGTTACATTCCAAAACATAATCAACTCCCGGTATTACTGCGCGATCACAGCATCCTGTACACCGTATTTTTTAGCTATCTGCTGCAGGCTGCCGTCCGCATAATATTCCTTAAGACGATCATTGATATATGCTGCGAGATCTGAACCTTTTCTGCAGCCGATTCCGTATTCCTCAGTGGTAAGCTCTACCGTATGGCGCAGATCGGGATAGCTCGTGCCTTCCCCGATCATGGCACCGGCCATCAGAAGATCGATAATGCAGGCTCCGGAGGTTCCGGCCTGAACTTCCATGACTGCGTCTGCCTGTGAAGTAACACTGATATAGTTGAAGCCCTTTTCTTTTGCGGCCTGCTCGCCTGCGGAACCCGCCTCAACGGCAAATCCGTACTTTGAAGCATCCTCGGCGGTCTTTACCTTGTCTGCCTCAGCGGAAGGCACAACCACAACCTGTGCATTGTTAAGATAAGGCTTTGTACATTCCATGGCGCTTGTAACTTCGGGAGTAAGCGTCATACCGTTCCAAACTACATCAATTGATTTATTGTTCAGCTCAAGCGCCTTATTGTCCCAGTCGATCTCAACGAATTCGATCTTTACGCCGAGGGAATCGGCAACCTTCTTTGCAAGATCGGCATCGAATCCGATCCAGTTTCCGGAATCATCCTTGTAGTCCATAGGTGCAAAGTCCGTAATTCCTACAATGAGAGTGCCTTTAGCCTTGATGCTTTCCACATCGGAACCGTCACTGCCGCTTTTGCTGCACGCTGTAAGCATGAGAGTGATCAAAAATAAAGTGATTACTGCAATACGTCTTTTCATAACTGTCTGTTGCCTCCAAATTTTAAAAAATGAACATATCAATAATATATTGAACCAGTATTGAATGTCAATGAGTTCGGGCAATTTAATCTGATAATCTGATAAAGAATTGAAGCGGAGGCCGGAATTTTGCCCAAAATAATAAAAAACGGGATAAGCTTAAGGCTCATCCCGCTCTTCTTTTATGTTTATCATTTATGAATTGTTATATGATCACAGAACGATCTTCTTCACTTTTGAATATGCACCGTAAGCATTCTGACCGTCCTTGGAATTGAAAGCCCGTACCCTGATATAATAGATCACATCCTCTTTTAACCCGGAGATGACTTTTTTCACGGTCTTGTTCTTATTTACGACATATACCTTGGCATCCGAAAAATCTTTCTTTGTAGCGATCTCAAACTCGTAGCCCTTACAGTTCTTGGCGATCTTCTTGATCTTGACTGTAACTTTGCCGTCACCGGCGGAGGCACTCTTTATGGTCACCTTTCCGGGAGCCGCTATTGCCGGAGCGGGAGCTTTCCATTCATATACGAAGAACGACTTGATAATGCCGGAATCTGCGTTTCCGCTCTGCTGTTCAGCCTTTACCGTGTATTTTTCGCCGTACTCTTTTCCGCTTCCCATTTCGCGCTCAACTATCGCGGAATCAGACTCTTTATAATCGACGCCTGTCTCTGATTTGAGCCAGTAGTGGCTGTATTCGTCCTTATCGCGGAAATAGATCGCATATTCTCCTTCGGTCAGATAAATGGAGTTGCTGTACATCATATTGTCCAGTGTATTTCCCGAAACCCAGGTCTTGACCTCAAACTGCATATTTTCGCCGGCCTTTACCGTCGGTGTCAGGGCCTTACATGTCGCATAGAATGTGCAGTTAAAAACACCGTCGGCATTTTCAAGCTGAGCTTCTTTTTCATAACTGGCAGTATATGTCGCACTGTCGTATTCGTACTTCTTCAGGAAAAATTTGCATCCGTAATCATTCACCGGTTCTTTTACTTCGAAATACTGGTCCACCAATACCCAAACACCCTCGTCGGCAGCGCTTGCCTTGAGATCTGTAGGTACCAGACACAGTATGATTGCCAGTGCCGCCAGAACAGCTGTTAATTTCTTTCCCATATAAAGTCTCCTTTCGTTTTGAGGTGATGATCGATCACCGCGCAGAGTGGACTTAAGGCTACGGTTCTGTATCGATTATAGCACAGATGATCGGATTTTGTCATTAAAAAACTGGCAGATGACACAGAATTAAGTGACATACGCGTGAAAATATGGTATTATATTAGCAATGATATTTAATCAATTATTAGTATTTGGAATCCTCTATAATTCGTCACAAAATGAAAAAAATCACATAGAAATCATTTTCTAAAATACAGTCGATGGGAGATTATGCGTCATGAAAAGAAAAAAAGCGCGGGTCCTGCTGAATGAGGCAGCAGGGAAAAAGAAGGGACCGAAGAGCATACTTCTGTTTTTGGAGCGTATTGCCAGGCACGGATACGAACCGATCATTTATCCGATCATTCCGGGGACGGGACTGACTTCGGAAAAGATCCTTGCGGAATATGAGGGCAAGGCGGATCTGGTGATATGCATCGGCGGCGACGGGACTTTAAACCATGTTGTAAGCTCGATCATGGGCATGGAGGAAAGACCTGTGATCGGATATATTCCCTCGGGCAGCACGAACGATTTTTCCAGGAGCCTGGGCATTCCGGCAACCACTCTCGGCGCGCTTGATGTGGCGCTCAACGGGAATATCATCAGCTATGACGTCGGCAGGATCAATGACAGGTATTTCAATTATACAGCGGCTTTCGGTGCATTTTCGGAAATAAGCTATGCTACCGACCAGAAGCTCAAGAATGTGATGGGATATGCTGCCTATGTTCTGAATGCGGCGGCCAATCTGCACAAGAACCTGAGTTTCAAGCAGAAAGTCAGGATAGAAGGCGACGGGTTCCGCGAAGAGGGCGAGTATGTATTCGGTGCCGTATGCAATTCGGTTTCGATCGGAGGCATGAATCTGCTGGGCAATGCGGATGTGAGGCTTGACGACGGCAAGATGGAGCTGCTGCTGGTCCGCGCTCCCCACAATATTGCCGATCTGAGCGCTGTTGTCGCTTCACTGATGCGCGGTGATATCAACGATCCTCATATTATTTTCCGACAGGTATCAAATGTTACATTCAAGTCTCCTACAGAGCTCGGCTGGTCGATAGACGGCGAGTGCGGCGGAAAATATAAAGTGAGCCGTATCAGCACCGAGCCGAAGGCAATTTCCATCAAGAGCGGAAAGAAGATACGTAAAAGACAACCTTCGGCGGTTAAAAGTGCGATTAAGAAAACAGGCAGATGATTTTATATGACTTCGTAACGACAGAAGGTGATGTTTAATATGCAGAATATAGCAGAATTTGAATTTGTGAGCAAAAGCCGATTCGAGGAGGATGCGGCAAAGGCGTTTGATGCCGATGAGATACAGATCAGTGAAGCTTACGAGGCATTGAAGATCCCCGCACGCGCGACTAAAGGCTCGGCCGGATATGATTTTTACTGTCCTTTCGATATCGAGCTCGAGGCGGGTGAGAGTATCCTGATACCCACCGGCATCAGGGTCCGCATGGACGAAGGCTGGGTTCTGCTCCTGTTTCCGAGGAGCGGTCTGG